>JBEPXF010000022.1:0-19905 GCA_041642075.1 Fodinibius sp. | reverse complement strand
TTGAAACAGGTTTCACCCGGGCAAAAAATGTTGCCAATATCATGATGAAAAATATGATGGATTTCGGTATTGGTACGATCGTATTTTGGGCAATAGGGTTTGCATTTATGTATGGTTCGGATATCGAGGGACTAATCGGATTTAATAATTTCTTCCTCTCTGAAGCCATCCAACCAGATGGCTCTTTAAATGCCTGGATGTATGGAGAGTGGTTCTTTCAGGCGATGTTTGCTGCCACAGCAGCCACCATTGTTTCAGGTGCGATGGCGGAACGTACCAAATTTACCAGCTATCTTATATATACCGTATGCATAACGGCCTTAATATATCCGGTGGTCGGTCATTGGGTCTGGGGCGGTGGCTGGTTATCTGAGCTGGGATTTTATGATTTTGCAGGATCATCGGTAGTGCACGGTGTGGGTGCCTGGGCCGGACTTAGTGGTACTTATATTTTAGGACCCCGCATTGGGCGATTTGTCAAAGGCAAGGTAAATGCAATTCCCGGTCATAGCATGGCATTTGGTACTCTTGGCGTATTTATATTGTGGTTTGGGTGGTTCGGTTTTAATCCCGGTAGTACGCTGGGCGCCGATATTTCCTTTGCCCGTATTGCTGTTACTACGAATCTTGCTGCTGCAGGAGGCGCTATTGCCACAATGACGATAGCCTGGATAAAAATTGGGAAACCGGATTTAGGATATACACTGAATGGAGCCTTAGCCGGACTGGTATCTATTACGGCTGGATGTGCAGTTGTTTCTCCCACTTCGGCCTTAATTATTGGATGCATTGGGGGTGGAATTATGTTTTATGGTACAAAAATTCTTGAGTATGTCCGTATTGATGATCCGGTGGGTGCTATTCCCGTACACGGTTTTGCAGGTGTGTGGGGAACACTGGCCGTCGCACTCTTTGCACAAGCCCCTTACTCCACTTCCTTAATTGGCTTGTTTTTTGGTGGATCCGCTTATCAGCTCCTTATTCAATCAATTGGAGTATTAACAATCTTTGCCTGGACTGCGGGGACGGCTCTTGCCGTTTTCAAAGCCATAGATGTTTACTCCGGACTTAGAGTTTCGGAAACAGAAGAACTGCATGGTCTAGACAGAAATGAACACGGTACTTCGGCCTATCCCGACTTTTGGGGCGTTAATGAAGCCAGGGATATGCTTGATCTGGATATCGAACAGGAACTCACGCTACTTAAAGAGCAAACGTTAAAAATTGATATAAACAACCAATAGAAGCGCAGTCAATCAGTTTGATGATCACTTAGCAGGGGCCGGATACTTGACAGGGTCCGGTCCCTATTCTTTTTTCCGGGCTTTAGCATAAGCTTCTTTAATAGCTTTGAGGCGTTTCCAAAGCTTTTTCTCTCTTCCGATATTTCCAGGCTCATACCAGCCGGATCCCGACACTTCTTCCGGTAAATACTGCTGGGGAGCCCAATGATGATCATGAGAATGCGGATAGATATAATCCTCCGAAGCGTTTTCCACTCCCAGATAGCGCGATTGCTTTGAGTTGGCCGTTTTATCACGCAGATGCGGAGGTACCGTGCCAATGCCATTATTTTTGATTTCATTGCGAACCGAAAAGACAGCTCCCGTACTGTTGCTTTTGGGCGTCAACGATAGATAAATACAAGCATGGGCTAAAAAATAGAACCCCTCCGGCATTCCACACTTGGTAAAAGCTTCATGAGCTGAATTAACGACGGTAAGTGCATGCGGATCCGCCATCCCCACATCTTCTGAAGCCAGGATGAGCATCCGCCGAAAAAGAAAGTTCGGATCCTCTCCTCCTTCCAGCATGGCTACCATCCAGTATAGTGCCGCATCTGGATCGGAGCCCCGCATGGATTTAATAAAAGCCGAGGCAAAATGATAGTGTTCATCACCGGTCCCATCATAGCGTACACTACGTTTTTGAATACATTCTTTAGCGATTTCAAGGTCGATGTGTATGACGCCGTCTTCTTCCGGCTCACTCGACAACACGGCCACCTCTAATGCATTAAGAGCATTTCGAATATCACCCGCCGCGAAATCTGCAAGGTGATCTTTGGCTGCCTCAGTCACCTCTATATTTTTTTTGCCGAGCCCTCTATGTTCCTCATTCAGGGCTCGGTCAATCATAGTCAGTACATGCTCTTTGGTCAGATCATAAAGCTCAAACAGCTGACACCGGGAAAGCAATGGACCAACCATGGTATAAAAAGGATTTTCGGTAGTAGCCCCAATCAGTGTGATAATACCAGACTCCAAGTGAGGCAGCAAAGCATCCTGCTGCGCCTTATTCCACCGGTGAATTTCATCCACAAACAGGATCGTTTTCCGGCCATTCATCTGCTGAATTTTCTCCGCCTTCTTCACTACTTTCCGCAGATCTTTAATTCCATCCAATACGGCGTTCAATTCAACATATTGGGCATTGATTTCCCGGGAAATAACGTGTGCCAGCGTCGTTTTACCTGAGCTGGGAGGACCGTAAAAAATAAGCGATCCGATAACACCTGACTCTATCATACGCCGCAGCATCTTACCCTCACCCACAATATGTTTTTGGCCCACAAATTCTTCCAGCGAACGGGGCCGCATGCGGGTAGCCAGCGGTTCATGCGGATTGACGAAATCATTACCGGTTCCCGATGTATCAGTCATTTCTTCCTCTTCAAAAAGATCCATGAATCAATTTCCAATTCTTCATTTTGAGTTGGCTCGATTTTTTATCAAAATACAACTCATAATATGTATGTTTCCATTCAAAAAATATATTGATTACGTACTACTTATCCGAATTTGGTTTTGCTTGATAGCATAACAACCACTATACAATGACAACAATAAATAATAGAAAACAGGTTCATGGATCGTAAAAAGTTTATCACACTCGGAGCGGGATTAATGGGAGGTTCTTTATCAGTTCTAGGAATGAACAAGCCCAACGCGCCGGAGGACCAAGAGAAAAGATATCAAAATGGAAGAAGCCCTTGGCCTATTTGCCTAGATACCGCTACCATCCGTCCCGCTTCACTAAAAGATAAAGTTCGCATCGCTTCCGAAGCAGGTTACGACGCTATTGAGCCCTGGGATAATGAACTACAAGAGTTTGAAGAAAATGGAGGAGATCTAAAAAAACTGGGACAGGAAATTAAAGATCGGGGGATGTTCGTACCCAGTGTAATTGGCTTATGGAATGCGCTCCCTCCCACCCGGGACCAGTGGGAAGAATCATTACAGGATACCCGCCGTAGAATGCGTATGGCCTCTAACATAGGTTCAAAACACATCCAAACAATTCCCAATACGGTGGGCGAAGATTACGATTTGAAATGGGTAGCCGACCGCTACCACGATATCATTGAGATAGGAACTCAGGAATATGACATCAATCCGGCGATTGTATTCGTCAAGTTCTTCCCGCTTAAAACACTCGGGGAAGCTGCAGCCGTAGCACTCAACGCCAATCACGCCGCAGCCAAGATCATTCCGGATACGTTCCATATGCATATCAGCAAAGGTGGCTTTGAGGGGTTAAAACTGTTGAAAGGAGATATGATTGCCATTTTTCAGTTTGCTGATGCTCCGAATAGCCCTTCTGTTGAAAAACTCGAAGACAAGCATCGGGTATTTCCCGGTGATGGCGTACTGCCTCTTGTGCAATCGCTAAAAGATTTAAATTCAACGGGATATACCGGTTGTGTATCTCTTGAACTATATAACCCTGACTATTGGGAGCGGGACCTAAAGTCGGTAGCTGAAACAGGTCTTCAAAAAACTTTGAGCGTTATTGAAAAAGCGGGTGTATAAATATCCACCTGTTGAATTTGGTTAGAAAGCATATATTTAGTTGGTCTATAACATCTATAAGATATAATAGCCAATATTTAGTTACTCTTTAAATTTCCAGCAATAGCTTTACTAATAATGGTAATTATTCTATTTACCGATAACATATATCCTATCCAAGTAAATACTCAAATAAGCTAGTTGCGCTTTGTACCTTATCCCCGCTACCTTACCTAGGTTTGTTCAATTAAGAATTGAATTGAATTAAATAATTTTCTCATTTTACAAATCATTAAGCCAAATAGTATTTTCTTTATTTATCATAAGCTTTAAAAACTGATTAAACCTATGAGTACTACAACTCCTCTTGAAAATATTACTGCATTGGCTTTTGAAAGCCGAATGGCTGATTCCACAGCACAACTTTTGCAACGAAAAGGTGCTCGAACAATTAGCGCTCCCTCGATGCAGGAAGTACCATTGGAGGATCATACAGATGTATTTTCATTCTGTGAAGAACTGTTTGACGGAAATGTAGATATTCTTATTTGTATGACGGGTGTAGGCACAAACATGTTGGTAAAAACCATGAAAACCAAGTATGATTGGGATGATATACACCAAGCATTATCGGGTATTACAGTTGTTTCGCGCGGACCTAAGCCCGCAAAAGTACTTCGCGAGCTGAAAATCCCAATTAATATAAAGGTGCCGGAACCCAATACCTGGAAAGAGCTCCTTAAATCCCTAGCAGATAATGAATTAACTTCAGATTTAAACGGAAAACTCGTAGTAATCCAAGAATATGGAGAACCTAATGAAAAGTTAAACGCAGAGCTTGAAGCACGCGGCGCTGAATTACTGCAAACATCGATCTACCGATGGGCACTTCCAGATGATCTGGAACCTTTAAAAAAAGGCATTCGCGCTATTCTAAATGGAGAATCGGATGTTGTACTGTTCACCAGTAAAACACAGGTTAATCACGTGATGAAGGTGGCAGACATGGTAGCATCTAAAGAAGAGCTGCGCAAGGCCTTGGAAGATGTGGTAGTGGCATCCATCGGACCTGTGTGCTCCAGTGGGTTGAAATCACATGGAATCAAAGCTGACTTTGAGCCTTCGCGTCCCAAACTAGCTATTTTTATTAACGAAATAGTTGAAGAACTTTCTAGAAGTGGCAACTAAATATATCATATATATGTTATCTGATGGATGTATAAATATACCTAAAATTACAGTTTGTCGATTCTTAGGCTCTCGATTCGTTACCAAATCATTTTATCAAATCAAGGAAATGGCACGTTACTACAATGACATTGTAGATTTTAAATCAAATCAATGTTACTGATATAAATTTATATCAACGTTAACTATTTAATCTACAAGGGAAGATTATCGTGTTTCTTCTGTGGAACGCTGTCCACTTTATTTTCGCTTATTTCGAGGGCATGAATCAGTTTCTCTCGGGTTTCACTTGGCAAAATCACATTATCAATGAAACCACGTTCTGCAGCTTTGTAGGGATGGGCGAATTCTTCTTTATAGTAATCGATTAGCTCCTGCTCTTTTGCCTCGGGATCATCTGCTTCGGCGATCTCTTTGCGGAAAATAATTTCAACCGCACCCTTGGGTCCCATAACTGCTATTTCAGCTGTTGGCCAAGCCACGTTGTAGTCGGCACGGATATGCTTGGAGTTCATTACGTCGTAGGCACCACCGTAGGCCTTTCGAGTGATGACCGTCATTTTGGGTACGGTTGCCTCACAAAAAGCGTACAACAGCTTAGCCCCGTGTTTAATAATGCCGCCCCATTCCTGATCAGTACCGGGTAGAAATCCGGGGACATCTTCAAAAACAACCAGCGGAATATTAAAAGCATCACAAAACCGAACAAAACGCGCTCCCTTAATAGAGGCATCGATATCCAGCACCCCAGCCAGAGACAACGGTTGATTCGCTACAATACCCACACTGCGACCGTCAATACGTGCAAAACCTACCACAATATTAGCGGCATAATGCTCATGCACTTCCATAAAGGAATCTTTATCCACAATTCCCGCTATAACATCCTTGATATCATAAGGCTTGTTGGGCTGGTCAGGTACAAGGTCATCCAGTTTCTCCGCCTTGAAAGAATCGGGTTTTTTGGCCTCCTTTCGGGGTGGTTTTTCCTCGCAATTCTGCGGGATATAAGTCAAAAGCTTACGCATTTCCTGCAGGCAAAGCGCATCATTTTCTTCGGCAAAATGTGCCACACCTGATTTCGTACTGTGTGCACTCGCGCCGCCCAGCTCCTCGGATGTGACTTCCTCGTGAGTTACCGTCTTCACCACATTCGGTCCCGTTACAAACATATAACTGGTATTTTTTACCATAAAAACAAAATCGGTGAGAGCCGGACTATATACCGCTCCACCGGCACAGGGTCCCATAACTGCGGATAGCTGTGGCACTACTCCCGAGGCCATACTATTGCGCCAGAACACCTCTGCATAGCCACCAAGGGAAGAAACACCTTCCTGAATTCGAGCACCGCCCGAGTCATTCAATCCCATAACCGGCACGCCGTTTTTCATGGCCAGATCCATTACCTTGCATATCTTTTCCGCGTGCGTTTCCGAAAGCGATCCGCCAATTACGGTAAAATCCTGGCTAAATACATAAATAGGTCGCCCGTGTACCTTGCCAAAACCAGTCACCACTCCATCACCGGGAATCTTTTTTTTCTCCAGGCCAAACTTATGACTACGGTGTGTTACAAAAGAATCGATCTCTTCAAAAGTTCCATCATCGATCAACAGGTCAATACGCTCACGGGCAGTCAGTTTACCTTTGTCGTGTTGCTTTTCTATACGTTTCTCTCCTCCTCCTTTCCGGGCTTCTTCACGCTTTTGTTTAAGTCGTTCTACTTTTTTATCTGATGACATTCAACCACTTATTTTATTGATTTTCTTTTTCTAAAAAATAGTTCTGTAATCGATCGGTAAAGTTAACAGCCGTTTTAGAATACAGGTTTACCATATTACGCTTAAAAACTTCCTCTTGAATATATTTACTCGCGCTGCGCCAATTTTCATAACTGGCAATATCCTCGATTGCCTTATCATAGGCCTGCTCTGATCCTCCAAAAATTTCATTCACAAACCGATTGCGTTCATCGGACAGGTATTTGCTGAGTCCCCCCGTTTCTTCCTCGGACGATTCCTCCTCTCTCAGATCGATAACAGGATCCTCAATAAATCCATCTTCGTCTATGGAAGCATCTGCTTCTTCATCATAACTGGTAACGGACACCTCTTCGGGAATCTCATCCTGTTCTTCAATTGCGGTCTTATCCTCCTCGCTCATATAATTCATCCAGATAGGGGTATCGGCTTCATTTCCCACTTCCACATCGATGGTGGAAGAAGACTCTTCGTATTCTTCTTGGGTATCTGGAGATACTTCTTCATCAGGAAAGTCCAGGGGCTCAATCGTCTCTTCTTCATCTTCTGTATGCTCGTCTTCGGCAGCGAAAACAGCGTTTAAGGAATTATTCCCGTACTCTTCCTCTTCCGGAGCGTAGGTAGCTTCGGAATATTCATACTGGTCAGTCATTTTTTCAGGCTCATCTTCTTCCGGCTCCAGCTGTTCTTCCGAATCTTCCTCTTTTTCTGATTCTGATATAGTTGAAAAATCCTCAGATTCCGTTACGGGTTCCGGCTGGTCATCTTCCTGCTGCTCAATAATTTCATCTGTATCCAAAACACTTTCAACGGAACCTGAGTCCGTAGTATCTCTATGGACTTCTTTTGAGAACAGTTTCTCTTCCTGTTCTAATGGCTTAATCTCCTCATCTTCGGACAATCTATCCGAACTATCGCTGACTAATTCGGGTGTAGACAGCACCTCTATAAAGCCCGCTCTATTAAGCGACTCTTCTGCTCGATCAAAAGCCTCTGCAATGCGATTCATATTTCTGTCTTCAAAGAACAACCGGAATAGTGAGGGTTCCACTTTTCCATCCAACAAGTCAAAAAGCGGATCGAGCATCTGTGCCCAGTTTAAGGAAGAATAGTTAGCTGTCATCTTTTCGTCCGCCTGAATAATAATTTTTGCGCAACGTTCCCTTGCCAGGGAATCAAGCTCTTTTTTTTCCATATAACGCGGCAGAAGGTTAGAAAAATGCGAATAGACCGTGATCGCCTCGACACGCCGACAAACTTGTTCGTAACTCAGTTCCTCATCATTACCAAAAATGACCTCCGGAATATTCTGCCGGGGAGCAATCAAAATATCCAATACATCAGCGACCGAGGTTTCAATAACTGCCCTTGCATAGCTAGCTGGCAGGCGCGTTTCGTCACGAATTGCCTGTACAAACTGTTGCCAGGCATGTTGTACCTCTTCGGTTTCTATATTGGCCCAGTCCGTCTTGGGCAGATTCATTGATTCAGCCAGATTACGTTTCAGCTCCACTCGAATACGCTTTACGATAAAGGGTGGGAAACCCCATGAACGGAGCTCATCAGGTTGATAATACTGCTCCTCCTCAGGTAGCAGATCAATCAGTTTTTGTGTAGTCTTCTGTAGGGTTTGGTTCATCATTTTTGTAGGGAATATATTGTCTGCCTGTTGCCAATACAACTTTAAAAATTAAAATATCCAGTAAAATCACGCTGGCTAAAACGATTTTTCTATTCAAAAAAATATTGCCTGTCACCAGCTATCTAATATGTTAAATACAATAGTTCTTATGAAATGGCGAGGATATTTTAACCCTCCTTTTTCATCATATAATATATTTCGTATTTCCATTGGGTATTATCTCATCACTTTTTACCTTTGTCTGTGATGACACTACAGGTTAAACGTTTAAAAAAGACTTTTGGTCCCCACACTGTATTTTCGGATTTATCTTTCGAATATTCCGGAAATATCTTGGGAATTGCCGGCTCTAATGGTTCCGGAAAATCTACTTTTTTAAAATGTCTGGCAGGATTAATATCCCCTACCGAAGGAGAAGTCGACTGGCTGAAAAACAATGAGATAATTTCTACCCAAACTCTTAACCAAAAGATGGGATATGCCGCTCCGTACATCAACCTGTATGATGAGCTAACGGTTATTGAAAATCTTCAATTTTTAGCTGATATCCGCCAATATTCCGACAGCACCGGAAGTATAAAAAGGTGGATTGATAAAAGTGGACTCTCCTCTTTAGAAGACCAACCTTATGGAACGCTTTCAACAGGGCAGCAGCAGCGACTGCGAATAGCCGCTGCCCTATTTCACCAGCCGAACATTCTTTTGCTGGATGAACCCGGCTCCAATCTGGATGAAGCTGGACGAAGCCTAATCAACGAGATTGCAAATCTATATCGAGATCAGCGACAATTGCTTATTTTAGCATCAAACGATCCGCGAGAACTCGAAGTATGCCAGCAGATTTTTTCTATTGAGCGGGCGCAGTATATTTAGGCCTGTCTGAGGTTTGACACATTTCTCCCTGACAGCATTCAGCTACATTGATTCCACAATTTGCACATTGCCCGTGTCCATGAACCCAAACCAAAGGCGCTTCTGTGCCACAATAGATACAGCGCTGTTTTTCACTGCTGGTACGCGAAAGATCCGAAGGCTTTTCCGATACTCTGTTGACGGACTTGGGCATCATCTATTTCTTTTTGTATGAAGTTTAACTTTTTGGAATGACATTAAATCTATTTGTTACACCGTCATATCATCCCGAATAAGCAACAATATTGCACCGTGGGGACAAATAAGATATTTCTCATTTTCAAATTCAATCTCATGGGTCTGATCTTTCAGGAAGATTGCAAGATCACCTTCCTGCGCTTGCATTCCAATATATTTTGTCTCATCGGTATCTTTCCATGATTCATCAATTTCATTAGATGGAATGGGATAACCGGGCCCTGTTTTTACCACATAACCGCTATGAATGTCTTCTTTTTCTTTAACGGTTGCTGGTAGCACCAATCCACTCTTCGTCCGCGTTTCCATATCTCGTGGTTTGATGAGTACCCGGTCGCCAACAACAATAAATTTCTCAACAGAATTAAGGTATTCTTGAATCATTCGTTATACAATTTCATGAGCCTGAGTTAATAGCTCCGTAAAGATAATTGGTTTAGAGAAGAATCTGAATTTTTGTTTCTAATTCTTCTTTAACGGAGAGTTTTCAAGAGAGAAAATGATAGCAAGTAACCTATCTATATAAAATGGAAGGCGATGAGCAAGACTGGTAATTTAATCTCAGCCAAAGATAAAAAAGCGCTTCAGGCGAATCTTTCGGGAACGCCAGACAAGATCATTGATCGTAGTATCTGATAAATTAGAAGCATTCTGTGACGTTTCCTGCTCAGGCTCAGGAATTTCAGATTCTTCAAAAGTCAGATGTTTCAAGAACAGCTTTAGCTGGCTTCGGGAATAGTGAGAATAGTTTTTTTCCAGCACATTCATAATAGAAGGCCACAATTCCGCCCTATTTGTCCATTCAATACCCAACCCAATAGCATTTTCGGGAGCCTCTTCTGCCAAACAAATACCTATTTGCTCCTCTATGCTTGCCGGTACAGGCTCATGGCGTAGCAACTTAGGACCCATTGATTCTTCATCTGCCTGCGGGAAAAAACTTTTCCACATCTGATTAGTCACCGGATGATGATAATATGCTTCGCAATTTTGGCTATCCTTGCGAAGCTGTTTCATCTCATTAATGAGGGCAATTTGTTTTTTTCGGTTGATAATATACATGGGTAAATAATTTTATTAAGCCACTATCAGTATTTTTCTCTCACTTTCAAATTTATTATCCGGGGAAGTCTAAACTCGATAACTGAATCAACTTTCCCTAGATATAATATACTTATAGTGACATAATATGTTCCCACAATCAACCTAATATACTTTTATCCTATACGGCCCGGCCTCTTCCAAAAATTAGGGAGAGAACAAAAAGGACTATAAAAACATAAAACAGTATTTCAGCGATTCCTGCTGCAGCACCTGCTATTCCGCCAAATCCTAATACTGCAGCAATAATAGCAATAACTAAAAAAGTAATACTCCATCGTAGCATAATAGACTCCCTTTTTTATTTAAATTATTCTTTAGCTGCTCGTGTAATTAAAAGACCTGCAAGTAATACAATAACAGAAACTATCATCCCCGTGGGATCTCCCTCACTAACTGTAACATCAAGCCCAAGGGCACTAAAACTCTCTGTATTATTGATATAATTGATTCCTGTGTAGATCAATCCGATAAGTCCGCCAATCGTAACTACATATCCAAGTATTTTCATAATAGACCTCTTTGATTCATTTTTAAGCTTAAATACATATTCGTCTAAATTGTTCCAAAAACAAAATTATTTAGCCACTGACAATATTAATTTTCTACAACAAAGAGAGCGTATTGCTGGAATCCCCATCAAACGCAACGCATAATAAAACGGACCATCTCCCGGTCTACCTGCTTGTCCTGCAAGCGTCCCATCACCTCCATTTGTTGACCATCTGCTGATTTAATCATCCCCTCATAACTAAAATTAATAGTATCATCCGTATTCCTCGGATTTCCGATAACAAGGTCTATCTTACACCTTTCGTTTGCCGGCATGTTACTAATACTCCCCTGTAGGGTAAAAGAAAAATCTACGATGGGATCACGAAATGCCCCCCCGGTGTCAACAGCTGAAAGTTCCAGATCTGCCGCTATTTCTCCCGGTAAGGAGATGTTCTTGCCATCTAGTTCTACTTTTTTTATATACGCTGTGGTTCGCTGTTTCATAATTAAGTATAATAATCTTAGGGTTCAGTCCATGCTGGTTGGATGTCAGAAATTAGATGCCTTCCACTTGAATTACAACACCTATTTTTTCATTATCGGTATCCCAAAAGAAAGATAAGCTATAGTTATCCCGCATAATTATGCAGAAAAAAGAATGTCCCGGCTGTGCAATGGAGGTAGAGGCCGACTCGGATATTTGTCCGATCTGTGGCTATGAATTCCCCAGCCAGCCCCTGAGTATTCAAGTTATGGCTTGGGTAATGGTTATACTACTTCTGTTGTGGCTAATTTTTTAAACTCAGAACTACCTATCTTAATAGCCAATACAAGAGATAGCCTTGGTATATATTTAAAATCGAAACAGTTAACTACTCACAAACAGGGGCATCAACCAGCTCTTGGTATTGAATAGTTAAGTTTTCCTTCTTGTCTACTAAATGACCATAATCCTCTCCCCTTGACTTAGCCTCCGCTATCAACTGATCTAACTCATTTAACAGTTTACACGCTTCATCAAAGTTTTCCAATTTAATATATCCCTCAAATAACCAGGTAAAAGCGTGAAAGTCACGAGCATTCAATGGACGTCCTGTATTCTCCTGCCACTCGGCAGACGCCTCATAAGCAGCCTTATTGGATTCTATATATTTATCCCACATCTCTAAATGCTTAAAAATATGGCTCGGCATATGCAGGGCGTGAGGAGAGGTAGCGATTCCCATATATCGTTCTGCAGCCGAAAGGGCTCGTTGCGCAAACTTTTCCGTATCGTACAAGTGAATTAAATAATGAAGAGCGCCGGGATGATTTGGATTCCGCTCAATAATGGCCTCCAGCTCGGCTGCTATTGGCCCAACGTCGCTTTTGGAAACGAAATTAAATCTATTTACGCTCATTGCTGCAAGCGATTCGAAGACAGCCACCTCCGGATCATCTGGGTATTGTACGACCAGCTCCGCCATAGCCGAAGCATATTCATCCCGCCTCTTATGTATAGGAGGTCCTGTTTCATAAAGAAGTTGTACGGCATCCACATAAGCCCTTTCCTTTGGGGACCATTTCACCATTCCCTCCTCAATTTTTTGTTCCAGTTCCCTTAGCACCTGTTGACCCTCTTCATGCTCATGCCGGCTCCACAAGGGATGGTCATGGGTCATAGCTTCTCCCCAGTATGCCATAGCAAAATCTGGATCCAGTTCTCGCGCTTTTTGGAAGTGCTCGCGGGCCTGGGGGTACCAAAAATCATGAAGAGCCGTAACTCCCTTTATAAACTCACGGTGTGCCTCTCCGGATACAGAAGTTTGAAAATGAACAGCTTGCCGGGCGTTATCGGAGTTTGAGGGATCCCCCATAAGAGAGCAGCCAGCAAATAATAACAAGCCAATAAAAAATGATAAAACCCTACGTACATTCATTTCAACCAGTGTTCTCAAAATAGGTAGTTCAATAAAATAATTTAATTTTAAGGCTGTGGATTATCCTGACACATCCGCAAATCAAGTCTGTAGATCGGAAAGAATTTGTAGTAATCAACCAACAGTTATAGTCAAAATAGATAAGATCTGTTCCCCTAAATAAAACAAAGATATAGGTCGAGCTAAATGCCTTATAACTAATTAGAGTTTAGCAAGCATACTTCTTCTGATGAATGGATAATGGATTTTCAGCAGGAGCACTTTTCTTGCTGAATAGGCGGGCACGGGGTATCGCCGTATGAACAGAACACACAGCAATCCCCTTCCCGCGGCTTCAATATTTCATTACAGTTCGGGCATTGCCAAAAATACTGGCAGGCTTCGGTGGACATCTTTTCTGAAGTTTTGTGTCCGCAATCGGGACAGGTAATCGTTGACTCTTTCCTAATAGTAGCCATAAAAAAATTTGATTATCAATTTTCCCAAGCACTTTTTTATTATATTATCTCAGGTTTTGTCTTGTTTTTTTCTTTCTCCTTCCAGTGCTTTCAAAACGGGACACTCACCTGTAGGACCTTCCCCGGAACAGGAATCAATCAGTTCCACCAGGGTTTCTTTGATGCGTTGAAGATCTTCAATCTTACGTACGACATCATCATACTTTTCGCGGGCTTAACTCTTTATTTCAGCACAGGTAGTATTCTCATCCATACGCAGTTCCAGCAGTTCTTTGATCTCACTGAGGGTAAACCCCAATTCCTGGGCACGCTTGATAAATCGGATCTGATCGATATGACGCTGGGTAAAGATCCGATAGCCGGAACGACAACGATCGGGCTTGGGGATCAGTTCTCTTTTTTCATAATAGCGGACGGTTTCTTTGTTCACATTAGCCCGGCGGGCAACCTCCCCTATTTTATAGGTATTGACGCTCTTATATTTTTCATTCATATCCTCTATCATAGTAATCTGTCTTTTATTAGCCTATAATCACAACTACCTTCCTTTGGATTCTATTGTCAAAAATAATAGCCGAGGCATACCGCCTCGGCTAGGATGAATTTAACTTTTTTTGATCATTGTTTTACCACAACAACAGGTAGGATTTTGATCCCCTTTACAGTCACCGGGGGCTCATTTCGTAACCGTTACTTCGCAACCGCAACTTTCATCGGGACATTGATAGACTTCTCCTTTTTTAAGTGGCATAATAGATTCACCGGTTTATTTTATTAAAAATAGCATGCTACTGTAAAATAAACCCTGCACCATGGTCGAGAGTCAAATATTTGTTTTAATAATTAGCTTTTAACCCAGTTGGCAATTCAATTGCAGACGGGACACGATTACATTTAAAGTAAACAAAAAAAGGCCATGCATCCCTGCATGGCCCTTTAGTACATCAACCAATAATTTCAAAACATCTTTCCCCTATTACGTCCGTGAGATCTTGTTTATGCGATTGCCTGAATGATCAAAAAACAAGGTCCGCTTCATTTTATCGTGCTGAATTTTCACCTCATATTCTGTCCTCAGGGCGTTAAAGTCGTGGACAACAATTTTATTACTTGTCATTGTCCATCCCTTATACTCATCACTTACCAACTTACTCGATATAGTTTTAGGGAGAGGTACATTTTCCTTAATAAGGCGACCATCAATTAAGTTCCCATCTTTTCCATAAGTCGCTTTAAGATTCATATTCCTATTTTTGCTTTTTATAGTAAAAAAATCAGCTTTGGGATAACTGTTCTCATCCAATCCTATATATTGAATATTTGAATACTTTTTCAATCCCGCAATATTCATAAAGTAAGGGTATTCATTCACCCCAATCTCAGTCAGAAAAGACTTTGGTTCGAGTTGTTGCACCGTGATCACTTCCTGACATTTGCAATCCTGGGCATTAAGTAACGGGGTGTAGAAAAACAAAAATCCTACACCTAATATAATTTTCAGGATACTATTTATTGATTTCATCTTTTTGCTCTGAGTAATTAAACTCATTTCTTGTTATTAATTTACTTGATAAGAAGAGACTCTGACAGTGAAGTTTTCCAATAACAGCTTTTTCTGGGGAGGCTTATCTATTATCAGTTAATAAACCTATCACAAACACCAATGATATCCTACAAGTATTTTTGGCAGAAGATTAAATTTCATTAACAATTGAATAACGGGACAATTCCTCCAGGATCATCAGGTGGCAATCGAAAAAAATAAGATGAAGAACCAATTATATGCAACAAATCCGAAAAGGAATCAACGGATGTAGCTCACAAGAGTGAGTGGTATGCCTTTGAGAGGATCTTTGGCTTTCCTTTCATCATTGCCGCCGCGCTGCAATTTGCCGTGCTCCTTACGCTCCCCCAGGGACTTCTCACACCTGTCGCCCTCCCTACCGGCATTGTTCACATTGGCTTGGGCTCGATTCTGATCTTCTTTGCTCACCGGGATTTAGCACAGCACAATCAGCCGACCGATCCGGGAGGTCCGACCAGCAAGCTGGTCACCACCGGTGTTTTCTCTATTTCAAGGAATCCCCTATACCTTGGCGGAATTTTCTTTGTAATGGGTATATTGCATTGGCTCTCAATCTTGCCTGGGCATTGATGCTCCTGCTCCCTGCCCTGATTGCCTGCCACTATATTCTGATCGTACCAGAAGAGAAGTATCTCGCAAAAAAATTCGAGGAGGATTATCATGCCTACGTCGCATCAGTCCATCGATGGATTGGCCGCACTCGACACGGAAACCCTGAATAATATCTGTTTAACTCCTAACCAAAACCGGGCATTTTTTTGTGTTTGAGGGGAATATTTAGCAAACTACCTCCTTGCCCGATAATAGTATTATGCCGATGGCTTGTTTGTATAATTATAGGTTAGTTCTCTAAATAATTTCCGGACTAATCTTGAGATCTGGCAAAAGAATGGATAATCTTTTAGTTACATAAAGAAAGATTGAGTTAAAAATAATATATATAACTATTCAAACTTTACCATAACCATGTTAACCAGTATGACTGACACTCAATCAGATGATAGGTCTATTGTAATTTCTATCTATCCAACGCGTCGAGATGCTGAAATCGCACGCGATCGACTCGAAAGCGAAGATATCTATGCATTTATTACGGCGGATGATGCAGGAGGGGTTCATCCTGAGTTACAAATGGCCAATGGTGTAAAGCTAAGCGTACTTAGTAGCAATGCTCAAATTGCACAAGAAGTGCTAAGGGAAGAGGGATTTCTTCCAGAGAGTAAGATGGCTGAGATGAATTCACAGTCCCAGAAGGAAGGCATCAATCAAAAGAAAACGTCACCGTCACAAATTGGAAATATACAGCCCACCAAATGGAGTTGGTATGTTGCAGTAATATTTCTTCTTATTTTTGCAGCTATTCTCATATTAACTTAATCACGTGCTGTTGCGGCCCAAGAGCAAAACCTAAATACAAACGAGGACTTTATCAGTTCGTGAACAGCCTAGGAAGATTTTTTTGTTCAATCATTCGTTTTAAACAAGATAATAACAGAACTGTTACTACTTTTTACCAATGATAAATCTAAGGAGGCTACTCCGTTTTAAATACCAAGATTAAAAGTGATACTGTTTTTGCTATACACACCCAAGCAAATGCACACTTTCGCGGACAGCTTACAGATAAAAGAAAACAGATAAAAGGAATCTAAAAGCAAGGAGAACCTGAGACTAGCCTTACATTAAAGCCTATCCAAAAACAAGGAAAAGAGTTCTACTTCGACCGTGAGAGCCAAGTCTCCCCTTTCCATACAAAACAGAGTAAGTGACCTTTCGTAATGCATCTGCATGCGCGTCACCTTAACAGTAATCTTATCTCTTCCAAATAAAAACGGTACACATTCCGGAGTTATTCTAATCTTTGGCACGGGTTCTCAAGATCGAAACACTGAAGTCCACCATCATAAACCATTTCTGGTTTTGGCTGATTACCTTACCCACAGGAAAATGTGGTTATCCGATACGATAAACGAGGCATGGCTGAATCAGAGAGACATTTTATGAGCGCAACATTTGAAAACCTAGCTGATGATATTGCGTCTGCCCTGCGATTATTGAAAGGATGACCCGATATATAGGATTATTTTTTGCTGGGGTTAGAGTTGTATCTTTACTTATCCAGCCCGAACCCTCTATGTTAGGTTTTTATACCTGCCTAATTATTGCTGTATTGTCGCTCGCTGCTGCGATCTATAATGATGTCCTACATACGCAATATGACAGGCTGAAGAAGCGCGGACTAGGAGCGCTATCAGTCTTGTTATTAACGGGTGCGTATTATCTTATTCTCTTTTTAAAATAGTTGTTTCCACGGGTTGCGGGATAAAAAATAACTGTTCTGTAATCTTCCTTTTTATTCAACCCACAATTCCCTTTTTTTATTAAATTCACGACGAAATACCATGTTGCAAGTGATTCTAGTTCTAAATACCTGAATAAAATAATTGAAAAAAGGGAGATAAAATTCTTAGGTGCTTTTAAGCATCCTGCTTGCCGCACTTGCTATACAGTTTGTCGACGAGGCCATTATTAATATTGCTAACTAGGAGGTAATCGGAAAGGTCACCTGAAAGGTAGTGTTTGCTCCCGGAACAACTTCTACCCTTCCATCTAGCTGATCAGTCAGTGTTTTTATCAAGCTAATACCTAATGATTGCTGATTCTCAAAACTAAAATCATCCGGCAAGCCAGTTCCATTGTCTGCTACTTGCATCATAGCCGTTCCGTTTTGTTTTTCCATTGTAATACGCAACTCTCCCACACTTCCTGAATCTGGAAATCCATGCTTGTACGCATTATTAAGCAGCTCGTTCAATATTAATCCGAGGGGAACGGCCTTGGTAATGTCGAGCGTAAAGCTCTCCAGGTTCTCTTTCATCTCGACCTCCTGCTGCTCCGAACCATAGGTACTCTCAACCATTTGTGTAAATTCTTTAACATATTCTTTCATGTCTATCTCGGAGAAACTGTCAGTCTGGTACAATTTTTCGTGAATCATGGCAATGGATTGAATTCGCGCCTGCATATCTTCCAAAATGGGGCGTACCTGCTCATCAGCGTCGGCTTGTTGCAGATGCATTAAACCTGAAATTATGGCTAGGTTATTCTTAACGCGATGGTGAATTTCAGCCAGGAGGGTTCGTTTTTCCTTCAGCGATTGTCTTATTTTTGCCTCGTGCTTCTCTTGTTCAGATATATCGCGTATGCTGCCTACAAAGGCTACGGGTTTACCGTCCTCATCCCTGAGCAATCTCCGGCGATTATTAACCCAAATATAATTTCCCTCTTTCGTTTTTATTCGATATTTAGTTTCCTTTGCAAAGTGATCCTCAACCCCCTTTCCTTTCATCTCATCGACCTCTCGTTCGATCCGTGTTAAATCTTCAGGATGTATGCGATCCAATATAAAGCTAGGTCCCTTTTCCACCAATTCTTCGGGGGTATAGCCCAGCATCGATTCCACTGCGGGACTTAGATATTTATAGTTCTGGGAATCGAAATCCATCTGATAAATAATATCACGAGAATTCTGGAGTACCTTCTTAAATTTGGATTCACTTTTCACAAGCTGCCGGTTCAAATCGTTTATCCCCTGAAAGAACTTCCGGGTAATAATATAGCCTGTAATAATAACAAGGACTCCCAATCCCACGGTAGACCAGAAAATAATGTCCTGTACCCAGCGGGCCGCCGCCCCCATGGTTGCAGAAAACGAGGTTTCAAGGTCTGTTAGCCTCCGATCTAAAGAGGTAATATCTCTGATAGACTGGCTCCTGAGCTCTGGATCCATCTGCCCTGCCTGAACAACTTTTTGTATATCCTGGCCAAGTTTATCCAATTCAGTGATCTGCTGGTCGCCCTGCGCCCAGATATCCACCGCCTCTTCCAGATAGGATATTTTATCGTGAAACTGAGTCACCCATATGAGCAGCTCAATATCCTCTGGGTGAAGGTTAGATCGCTGGAATCCTTTATATGCCAGATCGGGATCCGGATTTTGGGAGGTCAAGGTTTCCCGTGCCCGTTTATAACCTTTATGTAAATTCAATGCTTCTTGGAATTGGGTATATAGCTCTGGCTGTTGCTCAACGGTATATTGCACAAGCAAACTCGTGGCTTCCTTTTGGGCTTTGGTCCATTGACCTTCACTCGCTACATAGGCACGAACAGCGGAAAGTGTTTTTGTACCATAATGAGTTGCTACCACCAAGAACAATGCCACCACGAAAAAAACTGATAATATAGTAATCTGACCCTTCTTCTCACGAAGGATTTTTTTAAAATCTGTCATGTTATATTATGAGTATGATGATATCCGAAATTAGAGCTAAGCCGAGAAAACTTTTTCCGGGTATTGCCTTCTACCGCCTTTACCTTTAAACTTGCACATAGCATTCTATCCAAAGTAAGCTTCTATCTGTCTGATATATTTATATGTTCACGTCTGACGCTAAGAACCTAATGAATATAGAACAAGTTTATAATTTTTAAAATCTCTCTAAACGTTGAGTATAAACAGTTAGAGAAATTATAGCCATTGTAAAGGAATTCTGCATAATTTAAAAATGCACTTCTATTTATTAGAGGAAACTTCAGTACTGATTATCCCACCTCCTTCATAACCCCTAAGAGAGAATAAATATTGATAAGGGTTTAATAAAGCTAGATCCGATTGTTATAAAATGAATGACTGGCTCTCCTCAGAATAGCATAAATTATATCCATGCTGCAAATGATAAAAATAAGTAAGGCTTTATTGCTACTGCTTAGGTTCTATCGGTAGTTCTGCTTTAAAGGTTTTAAAGAAGCTCTCAGCCGGAGCATTGTCCCAGCAGTTGCCCTTGCGGCTCATG
>JBEPXF010000021.1:0-19974 GCA_041642075.1 Fodinibius sp. | reverse complement strand
AGAATGAGCAATATCTCTGATGTTATTCGGATTTACCCCGCCGTCTACTTCAATCAAAAAATTGTAGCTCGAACTTTGCTGTAATTCTCGCATTTTTTGAAGTCGTTCGTAAGTATTGGGAATAAAAGACTGTCCCCCAAATCCCGGATTTACACTCATGATCAGTACCAGCTCTACATCATTGAGTATTGGTTCAATGGCCGTAAGAGAAGTCGCTGGATTAACTGCTACTCCAGCTGATAAGCCGTGACTATGAATAGTCTGTATGGTTCGGTGCAGATGTTTACAGGTCTCTTGATGAACAGTAATTTGATCAGCTCCGGAATCTACAAAAGACTGAATATATTGATCAGGATTTTCAATCATTAAATGAACGTCTAAAAAAGCGTCAGTACTATCTCTGGCTGCCTGTACAACCGTTGGACCATAGCTAATGTTAGGTACAAAATGCCCGTCCATAATATCGCAGTGGAGCCACTTAATACCTGCATGATTGCACTGTTCAATTTCTGCGCCCAGTTGTGTATAATCAGCAGCAAGAATAGAAGGAGCTAAAATGGGGGGCTTGTGTTCCATAAAAATGGGGTATCAATTATCTTCTAAATTTGAATTGTCAATATCGGAGGTGTCTACTATAGCCCCCGATTCTGATTCTTCAACTACATCCTCACGTTCAGAGACAATAAGCTTTAGTGTTTCGCCTTCTACAAGCTGATTTTTTTTCGGGGAGTAGTCAAGTACAACATTTGGAGCAGAATTTTCGGTAGGTTTAAATTCAATTTCTTCAACCCGTAGGCCGTTTTCCTGTAATTTCTGTTGGGCTTCGGATAAAGATAACCCCATTATATCTGGCATATTCACCGTTTTTTCTCCAAGTCCGTCACTAACTGTCAAGTCGATTGTAGTTCCCTTTGGAACAACAGTTTCGGGTGATACTGATTGTCTTAATACCACATCTTCAAATCGCGAAGGTTCGTAGCTGATGGCACCCACCGATAATCCACTGTTTTGTAGTTGTATACGGGCATTTCTGAGGGAAAGATCAACAACATTAGGGATTTGAACAGTTGGGTTAGATTCAGAATTAACAGTCAAATAGACTTTTCGATCGGGTTTGACAATTTTAGCTGCAACTGGTGTTTGATCAATTACATAATCGGCGGGGTAGGCTTCGTTGGATCTTCGCTCGGCTACTTCCACTCTTAGTCCATAATCGGTCAATACTTTTTCTGCTTCATCCAGAGAAATTTGGGATACATTTGGTACGGTTATTCCCTCGTTATAGTTTGTATATGCTGGCATAACTATGGTATCCAGAAGAAGCAAAAAAAGGATACCAGCAAGGACAATTGCTCCAAGTCCCATTTGGAGTTTTCTATTAGCAAGAATCTTTTTTATAGACTGTTTGTTCATTCCTCAATTCTTAATATGGAATTGTTTATTGTGCTATGCTATTAACGAAATTCAAGGAATTAAATTTTATCTGACTTTCCTGGGAAAATAACAGCAAGGTTGTGCCGGATTTATTGGGTTCACCAGAAAAAGGAAAAGCTTAGAAGTTGAATAACAGTCCAAAACGGGTTGTATTAGCTAATGGATGATTTTCATCACCCAATGTATAAATATAGCTGAAGTCTACTCCAATAAAATCGTAACGAAGCCCTGCTCCTAATGTCATGAATTGTCGGTCTCCATTGTTCGGATCTTCATGGTAATATCCCCCTCGTACAGCAAAGAGCTGATCGTACCAATACTCGAAGCCGGTAGCAAACATCAGCTGTTGGAACGTATTTAGGTTTGCTGTTCTTCCTCCACCGATGTTGCGTTCATAGCTTCCCCAGGAAGAAAACAGGGAACTTAAAGATCCTTCACCTTCACGAGCCATAACCTTGGAAATATCATTGGAAATCATAAGTGTATTAATTCCCTTGCGATCCAGTTCGGTTTCAATGGCCCACCCAATTCGAAACATGGTAGGGAGGGGATCTTTTTCAGCATTGCTAGTATAACTTACTCCAGGACCTATATTAGAAATATTTACACCTGCATTTAAAGAAGCATTGCGGTCATTTAAAAGTTCAAAAACATCAGACCGATACATCCCAGCCAGGTCAAAACCTATACTTGAGCCGGGTTCAACCTTTTCGCCCCCTTCCAACTCTACATCTGCCAAACTACTATGAATAAATCTGAGGCCTGTTCCCACGGACCAATTTTGATCAATTTGGTATCCGTAAGAAACGCCGCCGGCAAATTCATAGCTATTGAAGCGTCCCAATCCTTCTCCCGTTGGATCTTGTAAAGAAGTTCGTTGTTGTTCTCCTAAATTCAGATAAGTTATGTGGGCACCAAAGGTACCAATATCCTCAACTTCATATTTGCCAACTAAGTAGTCGTAGAACAAGTCAGCATTAAACTGTGGGAGCCACTCACTGTGAGTTATACTGACTTGGTTACCCTTTTGAAAAGCAAGTCCGGCAGGGTTCCAAAAAACAGCTGAGGCGTTATCAGCAATAGCAACTCCTGTATTACCCATTCCGGCTGCCCGTGAATCAGGTTCAATCTGGAGAAACGGGACCGAAGTAATACCTACCTGGGCGTGCGATACACCTGCTAATGTTAATATTAAAGCAAATGTAGTAAATATGTTTTTTTTCATAAGTTGAATATAGTAAGAGGCCGATGATAAACCTGTTAAGTATAAAAGGTGGTTATTTACCAGCTTTTATGCAAAAAAATGATTGTAATATTTTAACGTCTTAGAATTTTACGAGTATTCAGCTGTTAGCCTGTCATTTCAATAACCATGGCAGATGCTCCTCCACCGCCATTGCAGATACCAGCACATCCTAATTTACCCCCTGTTTTCTTCAAAGCATAAATTAAGGTTACTAAAATTCGAGCCCCGGAACATCCGATAGGGTGGCCAATACTTACAGCCCCTCCATGTATATTCACTTTCTCGGGATTAAGTTCCATAATTTTATTATTCGCCAGTGAAACAACGGAAAACGCTTCATTGATCTCAAATAGATCAATATCGTTTTTATCTAACTTAACACGTTTTAGTGCTTTGGGTATTGCATCGGAAGGAGCGGTAGTAAACCATTCGGGCTGTTTAGCCGCACTGGCATGACTTAAAATCCGAGCTAAAGGATTTAACCCCATCTCTTTTGCTTTGGATTCGCTCATCAGAAGGAGGGCAGCGGCCCCGTCATTGATACTACTGGCATTTGCAGCAGTAACTGTTCCTTCTTTATCAAAAACAGGTCTTAAGTCGGAGATTTTATCAAAATTAACTCGCTCCAGCTCCTGATCCATTTTTACTTTCGTAACATCGCCTTTACGGTCGCTGACTTTCATTTCAATGATTTCATCAGCAAAAGCCCCTTCTTCATGAGCCTGAATAGCCCGTTTATAGGAACTAATGGCAAATTCATCCTGCTGCTCACGACTTATATTACATGCTTCCGCACATATCTCAGCGGCATTTCCCATGTGGAAATCATTATATACATCCCAAAGTCCGTCTTTGAGAATACCATCTTCTGCTTGTGCATGGCCAAGTTTTGAACCAAATCGGTGTTTGTGCAGGTAGTAGGGGACATTGCTCATGCTTTCCATACCGCCGGCCACAATTATATCTGCTTCGCCAAGTAGAATCTGATTGGTTGCTATCATCGCTGCCTTCATGCCCGAAGCACAGACTTTGTTTATAGTAGTCGCAGGAGTAAGTTCAGAAAGTCCGGCTTTAAGAGCTGCTTGTCTGGCAGGTGCCTGTCCAATACCGGCTGTTAGTACATTGCCCAATACCACTTCTTGTACATCATCCGGTTTAATACCAGATTGCTTGATGACTTCCCGAATGGCAGTTGCTCCAAGTTCCGGGGCGGAGAAAGAGGACAGGTTGCCACCGAAAGATCCTATTGGGGTCCGTTTGGCTTCTACAATAACTACATTCTCCATGGCTGTGTTTTACTTTTTAAAAAAATCGATAAAAACTGCTTTATTCGAAGGCCTGCTGGAGATCGTCAATCAGATCTTCAGCATCTTCAATACCTACAGAAAGACGGATAAGAGAATCCTCGAGTCCCGCTTCTTTTCTTACTTTTTCAGGAATTGATCCATGTGTCATTGAGGCGGGATGGCTTACTAAAGATTCTACGCCACCCAAACTTTCTGCCAATGTAAAAATAGAGGTTCTGCTCATGAATTTCTTGGCTTTTTCCTGCGAGTCATCTTCCAGCGAAAACGAAACCATTGCTCCGAAATCATCCATTTGTTTTTTAGCAATCTCGTGCTGGGGGTGACTCTTTAGTCCCGGATAAATTACATTGCCAGTCTGGGGATGATCTTCTAAAAACTGGGCCACTTCCTTGGCATTTTGGACAGATTGTTGAACACGAACTGAAAGGGTTTTAATCCCTCGTAAAGTCAGATAGCAATCCATAGGACCGGGGACTGCGCCCGTGGTTTTAACCTGGAAGCGAAGTTTTTCCATGACTTCGCTATTGGATGTGGCAACGGCGCCTCCTATGACATCTGAATGTCCCCCCAAATATTTTGTAGTGGAATGCAAAGTAATATCAGCGCCTAACTCAAGTGGACGCTGCAAATAGGGGGAAGCAAACGTGTTATCAACGAGCGAAAGGATATTATTACTTTGTGCGAAGTCAGCAAGCTGTTTGATATCCACAATTCGAAGCAGAGGATTGGTGGGAGTCTCGATCCAGAGCAGCTTTGTTTGATCGCTATACGACTTTTTGACATCCTCCATATCGGTCATATCGATAAAACTGAAATCAACGCCCATAGGCTCAAAAACTTTGGTAAATAGTCGATAGCTGCCTCCGTATAAATCGTTTGAAGCGATGATATGATCTCCCGGTCGAAACATTTTTAAAACAGCATCCATAGCAGCACAGCCACTGGCAAAACAAGCACATTCATCAGCTCCCTCAAGACCGGCGATCATTTTTTCAAGAGCGGTACGCGTGGGGTTACCAACCCGGGCATAGTCATATCCTTTGTTCACATTAGGGGCTTCCTGTGCGTACGTTGAAGTTTGAAAAATCGGAGGCATTACGGCTCCCGATGTTTCTTCCGGCTGTTGACCGGCATGGATAGTTTTGGTATTAAACTTCATCTTATAAAACAGTTTAAAGATTATCTTTAATGTTCATGGCTTCTTCTTCCATACCCAGATAGCTGTATGTTTGATATAGCTGTTGCCAAATTTGTTGTGACGGTTGGTCTTCTTCGGCCAATTGTTCGAGCAGAGGAAGTGAAGTAGATAAATAAGTATTAATAGTATCTGATATTTCTTTTTTCATCTGATTGTTCAGATGAGGTAACAATTGCTGGTAATAGGCCGCTGTATTTTGGTAAAATTGAGCAGCCTCAGAATACAAATCCATATCATCGCTGTGGTTATCAATCAGGTGACTATACTGTTCTTCTGCCATTGTTAAAAGGGAACCTGCTTGGGAAAAATTGCTTTCATTCAGGCTTTTATTCGTTTGTATATCATCTATAACAACTTGTATCTGTTTTTCTCCTCCCCGGTATAGCTCTTTAGCCAGTAGTTTTCGGTACCGGATAGTATTAGGCTGTTTTTCAATAAGTTGTCGGAGAATATCTGCAGCCTTTTGATGCTCTTTGGATTCAATATAGGCATTGGCCAAGCCATGCATCAAATTAAAACTAAAGTTTACTTGTTTTAGGGCTTGGTTATAGACTTGTGCGGCTTTTTGAGGTTCTCCCTTTTCCATATATAGAAAAGCCAAAGATTCTAAAAGTTGGACGGGAGGCGGCTGTAGCCGTAGTTGCCCTTGTTCAAGTAGGGTTATAGCTCTTTGCGGCTCATTTGCTTTATAAAATGCACGCGTCGCCATTTCATAAGAGGAAGAACTATCGGGTATAATGGCAGATGCATTAGAAAAATGTACTCCGGCTCTCTGGTATTTATCTTTAGACTGGGCATCTTGTAAATGCTGGACCCCTTCATTATGTTCACTACTCCATACCACTTGCCGAAGTTGGTTTATTTCATCCTTTAAAGCACTGTTGGCTAAAGAATCAGTAAGATTATCTGATTTTGTGAGCGCAATATCGGCCTGCTGATAAAATTTTGTGCGCTGTTGTGGATCAGATTGCTGTTGAGCCCATTCTATAAGAATATCTCCTTTACGGAAATAAAGATCAGCCGTTGGATTGGTACTGATCTGATTCTCCACATCAGTGATATATTCTTTGAACTCTTTTTCTGAAAGTATATCAGGAGATTCTGCGGTTTGCTGTTCAGATGAATTTTGAAAAACAGAGCATCCAATAAAGAACCCGAATGCAAGCACAAGGCCTGCCATTCGGGTAATAAAATTAATCATAGGAGAGTTGATGGTTGAGGGTTTAATCCATTCCCGCTTTTTCCATCGCTTCCTGAGCTTTCTCATCCATACCTAATGTAGTATAGATGCTAAATAATCTCTGCCAGTATTCTTGATTATCCGGTTCTATTTCAGTGGCTTTTTCATAGTAGCCCATAGACTCCTCAAGCAGGTCTTTACCTTGTTTATCAAGTTCGGCTGCTCTTTGATTATCGTCAGTGTTATTCCGCTCATCAAAAACCGCTTTAGCTCTATTTTGATAGATAATTCCCAATGTATTATAAGCGGAAGCATCATCAGGACGTTGCTCGAGAACCTGCTGAAGTTCGTTTTCAGCGCGATCTGTTAAATCTTCGACTTGAGTCCGTAACTGTTCATTTTCTTGCTCGAGGGATGATATCTGCTGTTCAATTTGATTCGTTTCTGAATCGCTAGCTCCTTCCAGTTTATCCCTGAGTTCAAATATTTGATCTGAATTTGATGACAGGCTGTCGTTTAGAAACAGGGCCTGCTGATATATTTGCGTACCCAGTACTAAGCGGTATTGTGGATTTTCAGGATCTTTTTCTACCAGTTGCTCGACAGTTGATATTGCTCTTTCAGCTTCTCCTGCTCTTTGATAGGCATCAGCAAGGTTACTAATAATTTCTTCATGGTCAGGAAATTGTTCATTTCCTGCTTCTAAGGCCTGAATAACTTGTTCTTCGTCTTCAAGTTGGAAATAATAACTTGCTAGCTGCATATAGTCATTAGGCTCCAGAGTTGTATCAGGGACCATTTCGACATATCGTTCCTTAGCATTGGCTGCATCTTCAAAATCTTCGTTCATTCCCGATACCTGCGAAAGAACATTCCAGGAAAGCGCGCTATCCGGCTGGATAATAGTAGCATTCTGCAGGTGATTCTTTGATACTAAGATAGGATTATCAACCGTGCCTTTAAGGCTGTCGTCCTGAATATATTCAATTGCCCTATTATGCTCGGTTTGCCATAAGACATTTCGTACCGCATCAATCCGCTCAACTTCGCCCGGAGTGTTTTCTGCTTCTTCGGCTACTTCTTTAGCTTGAGCAAAAGCTTCATTCATCCTTTCATAAGTTTCGGCTCTTGTTGCCGGATCTTCTTCTGCACCGGCCATTTCTCCAAGGGCAACCCCTTTATAATAATAACCGAGTGGATCATTGGGGTTTTGTTCGATGGATTTTTCAGCGGCAGCCAGTGCTTGATCAAAATTCTGGCTTTCAATATTAGACTGTGCTTCATCAGCCAGTGGGTTCGAGCTTCCGCAGCCCACAATTACGCCTATAAGCAGTGTAAGAACTAGGTGTGGTAATTTTTTTATGAACATGATAGTAGATTCGTGTAGTATTCTATATTAAGGTCTCATTATAATTGAAATAGAAAAGTAACCATATATCGTCCTTTCTGCAATATAATCAATTAGAAATTATTATATTGTAGCTCTGCATTCATAATATAATTAATCGAATTAGGGCAACGTATGTTTGGAACCAGCGACTTTGAGGTATATGAAAGCAACGGCTATGAATATTTACATATTTCATCTGACGAACAAGATTCGCAAAATTTAGTTTTTTTACATGGTATGTTCGGTGGATTGAGCAACTATGATCCGCTCCTAAAAGAGATACGGGGATATAATATTTTTGTTCCCAAAATTCCCATATATGAAATTAGTGCTCGAAAAATATCAATAAACAGACTCACTGAATGGTTGCACTCTTTCTGTGAAGAGATTAAAGTTGAAAACCCCATTTTTCTGGGAAATTCAATGGGAGGGCATTTAGCACTTGATTACGCACGCCAATATCCTGATCACACATCCGCTTTAGTTCTTACAGGGAGTTCCGGACTTCTTGAGATGGATTTTGGGTCTACCTTTCCACGCAGAAAAGATCGTGATTTTATCCGTAAACAGGCTAATCTTACATTTTATGAAGATTTGATTGATGATGCGGCTATGGAAGAGATTATGACCGTCGTTAAATCACCTTCTAAACTCACCAGTCTGTTGGCGATTACACGCGATACGCACGCTTATAATATGGAAAAGTATCTGCCGGAAATTACTCAGGATGTGTTACTGGTCTGGGGTAAACAGGATGAGATTACTCCTCCGGAAGTTGCAGATATGTTTTTGGAAAAATTACCCAATGCCGAATTGCACTGGATTGATAAATGTGGGCATGCACCTATGATGGAACATCCTCAAAAATTTGCAGCCTTTTTGGAGGATTTTTTAATTAAGCTTAGAAATAAATCTAAATCAAAGAAGACTAAGACATTATGAAAAAGATTATTCACACTGCAGATGCTCCGGATGCCATCGGTCCCTATAGCCAGGCGGTAGTGTATAATGATATTGTTTATTGTTCAGGACAAATTGGTTTGGATCCTGAAAGTATGGAATTTGTAGGCGATGATGTTGCCTCTCAGGCTGAACAGGTTATGGAAAATCTGGAGGCAGTACTGCAAGAAGCCGGATCAACTTTTGGAAAAGTTATTAAGTGTAGTATTTATCTGGACGATATGGATAATTTTACCACTGTTAATGAAATCTATGGTCGCTATTTTAGCAGTGAACCGCCTGCACGAGAAACCGTAGCCGTTAAAACGCTACCTAAAAACTGTAAGGTTGAGATAGGTTGCACGGCCTATATCTAAATATTTTTTACTTGTTGATAAATTATTGTCATAAAGGGGGGCAATGGATACTTCCCTTTATTGTTTAATCTTGGCCTACCTGGAAAGCTGATAATATTTTTCCGTTTTATTACCCATTTGATCATAAACCTCAACCTGAACGTCCATTGATGCTGAAGGGGTGAAGTCCGGATGGTAATAGAGGATCCGCCTTTCTTCAGGCTCATACTCTGCAAGTCCACGCTGACCATTCACGGTAATATTGGTCCGTTTGTGATCTATGTCGGATAGATTATCCCGAACCCCAATATAGATAAGCCATTGGCCGTCAGGGCGTTGGGTTAGGCCTGGTCCCCTTAGAGTTGGCGGGGTATCGTCCCGCATGGTAACAAAAGTCCCAAGGTTGGAAGGCTCACCAATAATATAGTCGTCTGTGAATCGGGTAGTAACCCGATACTTTGTGTCGTACTGTTCATTATATTTATAAAATGCCAGTTTAGACGTATCTGTAAGCATTGAATCGCGTTTTATACGAAATTTATAGGATTTTTTGAGAGGATAAACTTCCGGCCCAACAGTAACCTTTACCGAGTCAGCCCTAAATTGTTGAGCTGTCATAGTAATCGATACGGTATCATGAAAACTATCTTCGGGAAAAATGGCCATAGCGTCATGAGATAAAGCTGTAACTAGACCACTTTGGTCAGGAATCATTCTGTGAAAAGTTGTTGGTCCTACACCTGGGATATTCATGAACAAATTATCAAAAGTTTCTAAATCGATAGTCATAAAGTTTCGGTATGAACTCACTTTGCTGTAGTCCCAAATACCGGTTGTAATAGTTTCAAAGCTTTTTTTAGGTATGTTCACCCAGTTGCTAAACCACTGCCACCGTTCCATAGATGGAGTGAAGTTTTGCTCAATTGAAAAACTTGAATGAGGAGTAACTGAAACTGGATCTTTCTGTTCATAAACAATCAGATTTACCGTAGCCTGACTTTTGTTGCCAAAAAAATCCGTGGCTGTGATTGAAATGGTGTGACGTCCAGGAGGTAAGTCTAACTTACCACGGTTTTCTCCGGTTTTGTAAAATGAGAGCGTATTACCATCGGCTACAAATAGCCGCTGATATCCCTGTCTGTATTGGCGAAGTAGAGGATACACGCGGTCGATAAACATTTGATTAGTCTTATCGTATGAAAAGCTGTCAACTCGGGAATAAAACCGTTGCTGGCCATTTACTGACATAGATAATTCATATACGGCATAGGAATTGGTTATTTTATCTGCCTGATCATATACATTAAGTCCAAGTCCTACGGGGCCTGTTACTTCTATTGTTCCAAAGTCAAAGCGTCCGTTATGAGCTTTTGGACTGCGGGTGTAGACTTTTTTATCTCCTTCAACAATGGAATGAGGAGAGAGTGGTTCTACTGAAAGACCTGTAATACGAGGTGGAATATGATCTTGAATGCTAAGATTAGTCAGCAGTGGATTAAAGGGTTTGTTACCAGGGGTTCGCAGCTCAAAGTGGAGATGAGGAGGCCCAATACCGGTAGCGCCTGAATAAGCAATAAGATCTCCCTGTTTTATCCGGATGTTTTCACCTTCAACAACGCGGTCAAAAGAGGGAGTATAATTGTCAGCAAATCGAAGTGAATCAGCAAACTGTTGAAGTTCATCATTAAAGCTCATTAAATGAGCATAAACCGAAAACGATCCGTCATCATGTTTTAAATAGAGAACCTTTCCATACCCACGCGGACCAATAGCCATACGATGTAATATTCCATCCCTAGTAGCATAGATATCATACCCCCGCCGCCCCCAGGTTTTTATATCGAGAGCCGCATGAAAGTGTCGTGAACGTGTTTCTGCAAATGTTGAACTGAGATGGCTGCTGCCGTTGGTAGGCCAAAGATAATAAGCTTCAGATGGATCAAAAGAGGAGTCATGCAGTAACGGTTGAGAAGCCGCAACAATAGGAAAGAACCCGGCTATCAGTAGAAGGTAGAGAGAGGGTCTCATAGCGTTTAGTTATATAACCTTCATTTCAAGTTGAACCAAGGGTTTGCTGAGCGTAGCTTCAAGATGGTCGCCCGACCGTAGGGGCGAAACTCCTTCGGGGGTACCCGTGAAAATAAGATCTCCGGGTCTTAACCGGAAGATAGTTGAGAGATAGCTAATAAGTTCGCTGACTGAGAAAATCATTAAATTTGTATTATCGCTTTGCCTTAGCTCACCGTTTACTTTTAGCAAAAGTTTGAGTGACTGGGGGTCGTTTATTTTTTCCGCAGGAACAAAAGGAGCAAGAGGAGCAAAAGTTTCAAAGCCCTTGGCAACAGACCATGGATGTCCTTTCTCTTTGGCACGGATCTGGATATCTCTGGCTGTTATATCAATACCTACCGTATAGCCGGCCACATGGTCTAGAGCCTCCTTTTCGGGAATGTCTTTGCCCCCTTTTTCAAGAGCTACCACCAGTTCTACCTCGTGATGGACTTCTGCACTCTCTTGCGGGAGCCGAATAGGACCTTCATAGGTAATACTGGATGCTGGCTTTAAAAATACAAGTGGTTTGTCGGGAACTTCGTTATTAAGCTCTTCAGCGTGAGCCACATAATTGCGTCCGATGCAGTAAACGGAACCAGCAAAAAGCCCAGGGAGATTTTTTAGAGTTATTTTATCCATATAACTGATTAAATATAAAAAAGCCTTGGTCTCGTTAGAAACCAAGGCTTTAAAAGTACGATAAAAAAATATTAAGCTACAGGTTCCACATTCACAAATTTACGTCCATTTGCGCGAACACGAAATGTTACCTGTCCACCAGATTTGGCGAAAAGCGTATCGTCTTTACCGCGACCTACATTTTCGCCGGGATGAAATTTAGTGCCCCGCTGACGAACAATGATATGACCGGCTTTGACGACTTCTCCACCATACTTCTTTACACCCAGTCTTTTTGATATCGAATCGCGACCGTTTTTCGTTGAACCTTGTCCTTTCTTATGTGCCATAACAGATTAACCTATGCCTTAAATTATTCTTCTTGCTTGCTATTCCACGCATCTAAAACAGTTACTCGATCTTCATCATCCGTTACAAAACCCTTGAGTTCATCAAGAGGTGTATTTCTGATATGTGAAATTGCTTCCTTTGCATTCATATCAGTGGATGTTTGAGCAGAATCATCAGAATCAGATTGCTCAGCCGACTTTTTTTCAGTCTTTTTAGCAGTATCTCCGGAAACAGAAATTGCATTAATTTCTATTTGAGACATCGGCTGCCGGTGACCGCGTTTAACGCGATACCCTTTACGTCGCTTTTTCTTAAAAACAATGACTTTATCAGACTTGACATTATCGAGCAGCGTGGCTTCTACCGTAGCTCCTTCAACAGCAGGCTTGCCAACGGTAATATCACCTTCTTCATTGATCATCAATACACGATCAAAGGTAAGTTCCTGATCTGTTTCATCACTTTGCTTATCTACAAACAGGACATCGCCTTCGGAAACGCGATACTGATGTCCACCTATTTCTACAACTGCGTACATCTAATTGGTTATTTATCGTTATTAAATATTCTTTTTGCAAGAGACTCCAAATATAAGCGTTTCATCGCTCAAAGCAAAGTCAAAATTCAGATGAACATAAGAAACAAAAATGGTAAGTTGTCCCATTAACAAATTACCATTGTCATCTTAATATCCAGTATCCAATGTCTAAAAAATTACCAAATTTGCACGAGCAGGCTTTTATGTTTAAAAATACCAAGCGTTTTCAGCATGACGGGGGACGTGCATGGGTTAAAGATTCACAATTGCATGAAGCTATTAAGGAACGAAATGGTAGATTGACTACCATCGAAGAAAAGAAAGATAAAACAAAAGTAGGGATAGATTCCCAGAAGAAGCTCTTAATTTAAACAACGTTGGAATAATATAGGATATTATGGCCAACTAAAACGCACCATTTAATTTATATTTTATGCGATATATCAGGCTTCGGGTATGGTTTCTTATTGGGGGATTAGTACTCATCCTTTTTTTGCTGTTGAAACTTGCTGCGGATAGTTCAGGTATTTACGAAGGGGATAATCCTATTACAGAGCAAGTAATTACAGAAAACTACCCTAAGTTGTACAACGGAGTTTTTGAACGGGATATAAAAAAGATAGAACCTTTCCTGACCCATAGTAATGATACGCTTCGTTCCCAGGCCTGGCGGGCATTCGCATCCACATCAGTAGAGGCCCTGGACCCTTATCTGGAGTTGGCCGAACAGCAAAATTCAGAAGTAGCCTGGTTTGCACTAAGTAAACATGAAGTGGTCTCAGATAGGTTGAGAGAATTAGAGAAGCTTTGGCTGCAGCAACCGGAGTTAAGATCCGGAATTGCCCGGCTATTGGGGCAGCAAGGCGATGAGGAAAGCTTTAATTTTTTATTGGATGAGCTTGATTCGGATATCACAGGGGATTACCATTATGCACTGGCATTAAGCCGACTGATGTTGCGGTTTGAGCTAAATGAAGGTCAGCAGATACAGCTCTTGCAAAATGCATTTAATACTAATAATGATAAAGTGCGACGGGCCTATTTGTATGGATGGTATCGGGGTGCTGAGACGCCTCTTCAGCCAGTTGCTCAAGATACATTGAAGGGAAGATGGCAAGAACAGGGAATGGGTATTGATCGTACAATGGATCAATACGTTAATAAGTTGCTTCCTGGAGAAACAACCTACCTATTAACTAATTTTTATAATGGGGAACAAGATCTCGAAAATGAAATCTCTCTTGCTCTTGAGCTTGCGGCGTCACTTGAGAAAATTGAGATGACCAGTCGCAATACCCTGGCTGCGAGAATATTACTTATGCATCCCAATCCACATGTTAAGAGTCGGGTACTTCACAGTATTGAAAGTAAAATTGAAAAAAATGATGACATGTACCGGTATATCAGTAGTACTATGCTGGAAGAAATCGGACTCTCACGAAGTGTTTGGTTAGACGGGGTTAGAGCTATCGGGCGTATTGATACAAGCTTTGCAAATGACCATCAGGAAGAAGTGGAGCGTTATGTTGATGAGAATCCTTATCTATTGCCCAAGGCTCTGGACCTGTGGCGAATTACCAAACCGGCCGAAGAGTACCTTAATCAACTATCGGAATTTATAAGTCAACAAGACACCCTTGCTGCGATGTACGCTCTTGAAAACCTCAATACCTTTTGGGAGAATACAGAAGAGCCCTCAGAGGAGATAATCCAACAGGTCCGGGATATTACCTTTAATGCACTAGGCTATAACGACAGGGGAATCGTGTATATGGCTCGTCCCCTTCTTGAAAGGGAGAAATTATTTGAGGAAGGTGACTTCCAGAGAATAAACAGCGTAACTAACGCCTTTACTTTACCTGAGGATGTGGAGGCTCTGCAGCAGTTGGGGATTTTGTATAAAGAGCGTTTTGAAGAACAGGGACGTCCTGTAATTGATTCGCTTGCGGCATTAAATCATGCTCCGCTAAATCGATCGTTTGCAGAGGCAGGATGGGATATCGAGGTTCCTGAAGAAGCAAATATCGATTTTCGGGAGCCGGATTGGGAAAGGCTTTGGAAGCTGGGAGCAAATCCGAAGATTCAATTTCAAACAGATAAAGGAACTTTTGATCTTGAATTGTATCCATTGCAAGCTCCGGCTACCGTATCTACAATAGATAGCCTAAGCCGTGCGGGAGCATACGAAAGTACTCCATTTCATCGGGTGGTACCCAATTTTGTGATTCAGGGAGGAGATATTGAACGGCGGGATGGGTTTGGAGGACCTGATTTTGTGCTTCCCACAGAAGCCTCGGAACTGGAGTTTGAGCGTGGTGCTGCAGGCATAGCAAGTGCAGGTAAGGATACCGAAGGAAGTCAGTATTTTATGATGCATTTTTGGAAACCTCATCTTAATGGTAACTATACTCTTTTTGGGAAAGTAACAGAAGGGGAGGATGTAGTTGAGCGTATCGAAGTGGGAGATCAGGTACAGTCCATTTCTTGGTATTGATTCCAAAGTTTGATAAGATGGTATTTAATTAGGGTTTAAAAGGGATCTTTCATGTCTTATATGACTAAAGTTTTACAATTTATTGTTTCCAGTGTTCTGTTATTTGTGATTTCAATTTTTTTATCCCCGCTTCTTTCCTGTGCACATGCAATAGCCTCTGGCCAGTCAGATAGTGTGTTGGTTAGCAAGCTTGAAACTTATAACACCGAGACAGGGGAAAGGAAGATCGTTTATCGCACCAGAGGACATATTGAAGCCCCAAATTGGTCGGTTGATGGCAGTTATTTTCTTTTTAATAGCGAAGGAAAGCTATATACATTGCCTGTGACGGGAGGAGAACCGAAGAAACTGGATACCGGATTCGCCACCAATTGCAACAATGATCATGGCTTTTCGCCGGATGGAAAATGGCTGGCTATCAGTCATGCTCCTGAAAATGAGGGTTCGAAAATATATGTTATGCCTGCGGAAGGAGGTCAACCAAAGCTGGTAACTCCTAATTATCCTTCTTACTGGCATGGCTGGTCGCCTGACGGTGATACCTTGGTTTACCCGGCCGAGCGGGACGGAGAGTTTGATATTTATGCAATACCGGTGGAAGGAGGTGAGGAAGTTAAACTTACGGATGCCCCGGGTTTGGATGATGGTTCAGAATATACTCCAGATGGAAGATGGATCTATTTTAATTCGGTTCGTACCGGAGTAATGAAAATATTTCGTATGCGGCCGGACGGTTCCAGCGTGGAACAAATAACCTCTAATGAAGAGTATGCTGACTGGTTTCCACATATTTCTCCTGATGGCGAGCAAGTAGTTTTTCTTTCTTATGAGGCAAGTGTGGAGGGGCACCCGCCATTTCGAAATGTGGTACTTCGACTCATGCCTTTAGAGGGAGGAGAGCCGGAGGTGGTTGTTCAACTTTTTGGCGGACAGGGCACGATTAATGTTCCGTCCTGGTCACCGGATAGTAAGAAGTTTGCTTTTGTCAGCTATGAGTTTATAAAAGAAACTGGCAATGATTGAGTTGAACCATATGTTCATTCGACCATTTTATCCAGCTCCTTAAAAATTACTTTGGTATGAAACTCTCCGTTTTCACCCATTGGATCAATTTCTTCCGGGAGATGACGGAGTTGAATAACGAAAGATTGATTGAAAGTTTCACCTACCTTGATTAACGGTTGATATTTTTCCTGAACGGCACTAATTTCAACTTCTACCGGCTGAAACTGAAGTACCGGCAATAAATCATGGATGCTTTTTTCCCAGATAGGGAAGAGGCATTCATATCCCATTTCCCCAAACATCTTTTCGCGCCATTGCCGAATATCTTGCAGATGCCAATCTCCAAAGATGAGATATTGAATGGATTCATCCTGCTCAGTAAGTTTTTGGTTTACCTTCTTAAGGTATATGTCATTAGGACAATCGGTGGGCAGTGGTACCGTAATAAGGGAAAGATCGAGATTAGCTGCTTGCTTGCGGATATATGATAATTTGATCTGTTGATGGGGAACAACACCTGTTGATTCTTCATAGGTGGTCAAAAGCTTGAGCTCGGTATCGGGATGTTGTTGTCTGTAGAAATGCAAGGCCAGATAGGCATCTTTACCACCACTCCAAAAGAGAATATCCATAAAATTATTTGATTAAGTTATGTTCCAAATAAACATCTAAAATTTTCCGCAAAAATTCTGATTTCTCTGATCTGAATTCTATATTCCACCGTCCTAAAAGTTAATGTCCTCATACAACTTCCTAATTTGATGGGTAATAAGAAGATGAGCAGCAATACACAAGAAGTTTATTTACGAACAAAGGGAATTCTTCCGATACAGAAACTACGGATTTTATCCAAAGCAGGTATTATTTCCTCTAAAAAAGGATATCCTTTACAGGATGATCAATTTCAGCCAAATTCGATTGATCTCCGATTGGGAGAAATCGCCTATCGTGTTCGCTGTAGTTTTCTGCCGGAAGATGAAACGGTTGATCAGAAGCTGAAAAAGCTTAGTCAGTATGAAGTGGACATTACGGGTGGTGCAATATTGGAGCCCAATAGCGTATATATCATTCCTCTGCTGGAAACTTTACATCTACCCTCCCACATTTCCCCGCAAAAAACCCTGTTTGACGGCTCTGACGAAGACACCAGTTATCGGATTGTCTCGGGCGAACATCTGGCTGCAAAAGCTAATCCTAAGAGTACAACGGGACGCTTAGATGTCTTTACGCGCGTTATTACGGATTATTCTCATCGTTTTGAAGAGATCAGGTCTGGTTATAAAGGGGGACTTTATCTGGAGGTCGTTCCAAAGTCGTTTCCTATCCGTGTAAAGACCGGGCACCGCCTTAATCAATTGCGGTTGCGTCATGGCTACACGGTGCTATCTGATCAGGATATTTTGCGTACTCATAGCTCCAACCCATTGCTTTTTAAAGAAAACGGCCAGCCAGTCCCTGTCGATGATTTAAAAGTCAATGAAGGACTCTTTTTGAGCGTCAATCTTCATGGCAATGAAGGGCAGGTTGTCGGTTATAAGGCAAAAAAGCATCGAGACTATATCGATTTGGATAAAATAAACTACTACAATGTGCCCGAATTTTGGGAGCCGATTTATGCTAAACAGGATGATCATCTAATCCTTGAACCGGAGGCCTTTTATATTTTTGCCTCGAAAGAGCGTTGTCGTATTCCCGAGCACCTGGCTGCGGAAATGATTGCCTATGACACAGGGTCTGGTGAACTTCGCACACATTATGCTGGTTTTTTTGACAGTGGTTTCGGGGGAAGAATTGAAGATAAAGGAGCACGGGCGGTGCTAGAAGTACGTTCCCATGATGTTCCTTTTTTGATTGAAGACGGCCAGACATTTTGCAGTATGAAATTTGAACCTAATACTGAGATCCCTGAGACAATATATGGAAAGGATATTAAGAGTAACTATCAGGGACAGGACCTGAAATTAGGCAAGCACTTCAAACAAGATTAAAACATGTCATCGGCTACTGTTGATAGATGTATTTGTCACCGGCGAAGATTCAGCGATATTAATAAGTACTGTCAGAAACACGATATTTCTAGCGTTGAAGAACTTAAGGATGACGGAATATGCAGCACGGGCTGTGGACTCTGTATTCCTTATCTCAGGATGATGTTGAAGACCGGACGCACTGTTTTTAAACCCGGCGAACCATATCAAGATTAAGAGAACCTATGAATATTTTTTATGCTCCTCCTTCGCAAATTCATGGAGATATGGCTGAACTTTTAGATCAGGAGGCCCATCATGCTTCTAAGGTGATGCGTATGAGAGAAGGAGACCGTCTGGTAGTTATTGATGGAGAGGGAGGCCGTTATGAGGGACCCATTCGAAGAATTACAAAGAAATCTGTGCAAATTGAGTTACAGCAACACCAACAGTTTGACGAACCGACTCCTAAAATTATACTGGGTATGGGGATTATCAAGAAGCGTGATCGCTTGGAATTCGCGGTGGAAAAGGCTGTTGAACTTGGAGTTTCGCATATAGCGTTGTTCCGAAGTGATCATGGTATAAAAAAAAATGTGCGGATGGATCGTCTCAATGCCATTTCTATATCAGCAATGAAACAGAGCTTGCATACCTATCTTCCCGAAGTGTCAATGCATTATTCAGTTGAAGAAGTTATGGACGAATTTTACGAGGCTGATTGTTTGATGGCTCATGAAAAGGCAGATACAGCTCATTCATTTCGGTCAGCTCTAGGGAAAATAAAGGATAGGTATTTATTATTAGTAGGACCTGAAGGAGGATTTTCTACAGACGAGGTAGAAAGAGCTACTGGAAAGGGGGCGAAGCTGGTATCGTTGGGTGCATACCGGCTGCGGGCTGAAACGGCCGCTCTGGCTATTATGAGTCAATTTATTACTTAATGTTAAGAAGGCATTGCTCAGAGGAAGGAATATCAATAAAAAAGCCCGGCGGAATGCCGGGCTTTTTTAGTAAATGTCTTAAGATTTTCAAAAATGGTTTTAATCGATCCTGGAATCCGATTCTTTGGTATGAGTGGCAGCAAATTCTTTCAACGCTTCTACCTCATTCCACATATTCATCGACTTTTCAATAGTATTATCAAATACGTCATTCAGAACGGGAAAGTATTTTTTCATACCCCAAACCTGTAGAGCCAGCCTGGCTTTCATAACCCCTGCCGGCATCCAGGATACTTCTTCCCAATGTCCTTGTGGAATATAAAGTGTATCGGATTTGAAGTCAGGTTCTGTAAGGGTATCGCTATCGCTTACCACCATATTATTTTTCTTAAGCTCATTAAAAACATGGGTAATATCCTCCTCCGACCACTCAAATTCCTTGCGGAAACCTTCGTAATCGTCTTCCCATTTCGATCGGAAAGCATCGCCATGGTCGTCGAGATATTTGCGTACATAGTCAAAACCTATATTATTACGGCGCGTAAAGTTCAATACTGCAGCAGACTGGGTAGTGTCTTCCTGAACAATATGATCGGGTACAATACCTCCTCCGCCATAGACGGTTCGTCCGGCATTCGTAGAATATTGCAGTGAATCGGGCACGTGCGAAACGAATTCATTTACATCACTTTCAGCATCAATCTCACGCTGATAAATTTCATAGGCATAACTTTCTCCACCTTCCTTGGAATAAGGCTTCTGAATTAGACGGCCGGATGGAGTGTAGTATTTTGAAATGGTAACACGTATTTTACTTGAATCTGCCAGTTCGTACTGTTGTTGAACCAATCCTTTTCCAAACGTACGCTGACCGACAATAAGTCCCCGGTCATGATCTTGGATGGCACCACTGACAATTTCACTGGCAGAAGCCGAACCCTGATTAACTAAAACA
>JBEPXF010000020.1:0-20337 GCA_041642075.1 Fodinibius sp. | reverse complement strand
GCACGCGTAAATTTACGCTCTTTACTTCGGTCTCCGTTCCCTATCCGGGCGGAGTATCCGAGTCCTCCGAACAGCAGTATCGCGACAGGATGGAGGAATATGCGCAAAAACTCAACTCGGCGGACTTTGAGATTGATACCGAAGTCCGGTTTAATATCAACGCTTATGCGCCGACGGAAATCCTGAATGCGGCTGAGGATCATGGGGCTGATTACATTATTATTGCTAACCGGGGACACAGTAAGTACCGGGAGCTTTTGCTTGGCAGTACGGCCACTGAACTGCTTCAGCGCTGTTCGCTGCCGGTATACCTGATTAATCTTACGGTCTCGGATGACGAGAAGCTGGAAGACCGGAGTTACCGGTGCATAAAAGCCTGCAAGGATTCCCTGCAGCGCATTCTCTACCCCACCGATTTTTCCGATACGGCCAATCGCACTTTTGATGTACTCTGTGACCTGGTTGCTGAACAAACCCAGCAGATTTCCCTTCTTCACGTACAGGCCAGTGGACGCAAGGGCGTAGACGACCCGGATCAGTTGGAGAAATTTAACAGGGAGGATAGCGTTCAGCTCAAAGAGTTAAAAGAAAGGCTTGCCGAATTTACCTCCGCTACTATCGAATGGCGCATACAGCAGGGATCACCTACACAGCATATCCTCGATACAGCCGATGACATGGATGCTTCAATGATTTTGATGGGGAGCCAGGGACGTGGCTATGTTAGCGATCTGTTTATTGGTGGAGTAAGCCTGCAGGTTATTCGAAAGGCCCATATCCCCATTCTGACGATTCCGGCCCAACGAGAGTAGGTCCGGTTGAAAAATTTTCATCTTTGCTACACTAATATTTGAACAAAACTAATATTTCTACAGACGAATGACCGCAACAATTCTTGCTACACTAATATTTTTATTTACCCTCGTACTTGTAATCTGGCAGCCGAAAGGGTTATCCATTGGCTGGTCGGCAACTATTGGAGCGGTACTGGCACTTATTGCCGGCGTCGTAACCTTCCAGGATGTGGTTACGGTAACCGAAATTGTATGGAATGCTACCATTACCTTTGTTGCGATCATTATTATTTCTCTGATTCTGGATGAAATCGGATTCTTCGAGTGGGCTGCGCTGCACATGGCACGCTTTGCCAAAGGAAATGGGGTGCAGATGTTCGTCTTTATTACCTTACTCGGAGCCATTGTCGCCGCCTTTTTTGCCAATGATGGTGCCGCACTCATCCTAACGCCCATCGTGCTGGCGATGGTCCGTGCCCTGGAATTCAAGGAGCGCATGATTCTGCCGTTTGTGATGGCCAGCGGCTTTATTGCTGATACGGCGTCATCCCCGCTTATCGTTAGTAACTTGGTAAATATTGTGTCGGCTGACTTTTTCGGAATCGGATTTATCGAATATGCTACACGGATGATCGTCCCCAACTTTTTTGCGGTATTAGCCAGTCTTGCCGTACTGTACTTGATGTACCGGAAGGATATTCCCAAAACCTACTCGCTCGATAATGTAAAGAAACCTACCGAAGCTATTCGAGATCAGAAGATGTTTAATATGTCCTGGGTTATTTTGGGCATTCTTTTAATCGGTTATTTTGTAGCGGAATTCGTGGAAATCCCAGTTTCTTTTGTGGCGGGAATGATAGCCATCGTATTTACGGTGATGGGCTATAACAGCAAAGCTGTTGACACGCGCAAAGTTGTTAAAAACGCCCCCTGGGCCATTGTTGTGTTTTCTATTGGAATGTACGTAGTAGTCTATGGGTTACAAAATGTAGGGCTCACCGATCTGCTGGCAGATGTAATTCAAGCCGGAGCTGATCAAGGTCTATTTGCTGGTACGATGCTGATGGGGTTTCTGGCGGCGTTTCTTTCTTCCGTAATGAATAACATGCCTACCGTTATGATTGATGCACTTGCGATTGAGGCCACAGCAACGGATGGTTTAATGCGTGAAGCCTTAATCTATGCCAATGTTATCGGATCAGATTTGGGGCCCAAAATTACGCCAATAGGATCGTTGGCTACGTTGTTATGGCTGCACGTACTATCTTATAAAGGAGTGAAAATCACTTGGGGTTATTACTTCAAAGTGGGGATTGTCTTAACTGTTCCTACTTTGTTTATGACCTTGTTAGGACTGTACCTGTGGCTGCTGCTGATAGGATAAAGGCTGTTAAGAGTTAATGCTATTCAATCAGTTTCCCAAGTGAGAAAATAAATCTTATCTTAAGAAGTTTGATATCATAGACCGAAGCTAATAACTTCGGTTTATGATTTTGGGAACCATGTAATTTTTATAATCGTTACAATGGGTCAATATTAAATGTTAAATTAACAGACATTGGTTTTTGTAACACGTAAGGCTCATTTCAACGCTGCTCACCGTTTACATAATCCCGATCGTTCGGACGAATGGAATCGTCAAACGTTTGGAAAGTGTAACCATGAGCATTGGCATGGCCATAATTATAATATTGAAGTTACAGTTGCCGGCCATATTGATGATGAAACTGGTTATGTAATCGATCTTTCAAAATTAAAAGCCATAATTCAAAAGAAGATTGTCGATAAATGCGATCACAAGAATTTGAATTTGGATGTACCGTTTTTGGATGAGGTGATTCCATCAACCGAAAATTTAGCTAAGGCTTTTTTTGATGAACTAGAAGGCCCCATAGCAAATGAACTCAAGAATAACGGTTTCCTTTATAGTGTTGATTTACAAGAAACTGAACGAAATTCTGCTAAATATTGTCCGTATCTCTTAGGTAAACCGTTACCTGATTTGAAATAAATATTCTTCAACAGTAGCACGAACGAATGATATCTACAAAATTGAAGCGTTATTACGATCCAACTTTTACTGTTTCCGATGACTATAAAGATAGCCTTCCGGACCTGCAAAATGGACCAGCATCGCTCATCGAGGGCGCTGATGTACCTATTCAACAGGTAGGTATTTCTGATTTTAAATTACCTTTAAAGTATCCGCGTCCCGATGGTGAACTTATTACGCTCGAAACCTCGGTAGATGGATACGTAGGTTTGGAAGCGGGAAAAAAGGGCATCAACATGAGTCGCATTATGCGTTCTTTTTATAAGTTTAAAGATGAGGTCTTCCATCCGGATAAGCTTAAGGAAGTTTTAGAGTGTTACCGGGAGGATCTCGATTCGCAATCGGCCTACCTGCGTCTGTCATTTAATTATCCAATCATGCAGGAAAGTTTACGTTCCGGGCTCGAAGGATATCAGTATTATCCTGTTTCTATTGAGGGAACTATGGGCAAAGATGGAGAATTTAGAAAATTCATGCATTTGGATTTTGAATATAGCAGCGCCTGCCCGTGCTCATATGAGCTTTCAGAACACGCCCAGGATAAACGGGGAATTGCCGCGATACCGCACAGCCAGCGAAGCTTAGCCAGCATGACTGTAGAACTCGAGGATTCTTTTTTCGTGGAGGATTTAGTAGAGCACTGCCGCGAAGCGCTAATGACCGAAACCCAGGTAATGGTCAAGCGTGAAGATGAGCAGGCGTTCGCCGAGATGAATGGTGCCTTTCAGAAATTTGTGGAGGATGCGGCGCGTCTTCTTTATGAGGAGCTAAACGAGGAGGAGCGCATTCATGACTTTGTAATCCGTTGTACTCATATGGAAAGCCTGCACAGCCACGACGCTGTTAGTCGTATTTGTAAGGGCGTGCCTAATGGCCTCCGGTAGAATGTGATTTATCGACTATTATATAGCTGTAGTCTAAAAAGAAGGGCCTGACCAAGTTTCGATTGGTCAGGCCTTTTCTTATTTAAGTTCCTATCTTTATTTTAATGCCGAATTGATAAGTTTTTCCTGTTCGGCTTTATGAATTTTAACCTGTCCGGCTGCGGGAGAGGCAGAAGCCTGCCTGCCCACATATTGTAATGATTGATTATCCTGTAGTTGTTCTGTAATACGCGGATTTACAAAGAACCATCCTCCCATATTCTTAGGCTCTTCCTGGCACCAGACAATGTCGTCTACATGGGTATATTCTTCCAGTATGTTTTCCAGATCTTTATTAGGGAAGGGATAAAACTGTTCTAAACGTGCAATGGCTACATTTTCAATTTCCTCCTCTTCTCGCTCTTTGTAGAGATCAAAGTATACCTTGCCGGAGCATATAATCAGTCGATCAATCTTATCTTTATCTTCTACTTCATGGTCCGGGATAAAAGGCTTGTAGGCTCCTTTGGCAAGATCCTCAGTTTTTGAGGTAGCCAGAGGATGCCGGAGTAAGCTTTTCGGTGACATGATGATAAGAGGGCGTTTATCCTCCTGCTTGGCTTGTTTGCGAAGAATATGAAAGTATTGTGACGGAGTGGTAAGGTTCACAACTTGCATATTATCTTCAGCACAGAGCTGCAGATAGCGTTCAAGACGTGCAGAAGAGTGTTCTGGCCCTTGACCTTCATAGCCGTGGGGCAGTGTCATTACCAGGGAAGACTTTTGTCCCCATTTGGCCTCACTTGCTGAGATATATTGGTCGACCGGTATTTGTGCACCATTGGCGAAGTCACCAAATTGGGCCTCCCAGATAACCAATGCATCTAACTCTGCCGCACTATAGCCAAACTCAAAACCCACACAGGCAAATTCACTCAGCAGGCTGTTATATGGATAAAAAGGTGCTTGGTCATCGCTCAGATTATTGAGCGGAATAAATTCCTGATCGGTTTCCGTACCATGGAGTTTGGCATGCCGATGTGAAAAAGTACCGCGCTCAGCATCCTGACCCGTCAAGCGCACCGTTGTACCTTTTTTAAGGAGAGAGCCAAAGGCTAATGCTTCTGCAAAACCCCAGTCAATTTTCTTTTCATTGTTTTCGACAATCTCGGCGCGCTTAGCTAATTGTTTTAAAAGCTTGGGATTTGCGTCAAAATCTTTAGGAACGGTATTTAACTTAACCGCAATATCTTTCAGTTCATCTTCGGGATACGTAGTATCAGGGAATTCCGGCCAGTCTTCCTGCTTGGTTTCATGGCGTTCTATCATATCCTCAGTAACCTCGAGGGGAGAAGCGTTTTTGGCGTCCTCAAAAGCTTCGCGCAATAGATCATCAAATTCATCAAAAATTTCTTGGACCTCTTCTTCAGTTAGCTCTTCCTGCTTGAGCAGGTGCTTTGCATAGATATCACGTACAGGTGGATGGTTATCTATCTCTTGGTACATACCCGGTTGTGTAAATGCTGGTTCATCACCCTCATTATGTCCATGCTTGCGGTAGCAAACCAGATCAATAATGACATCTTTGCCAAATTTCTGTCGATATTCAAAAGCCATCTGCATAGCGTGAACGGCTTCTTCAGGATTGTCTCCGTTGACATGAAAAATGGGGGCCAGGATCATTTTAGCCAGATCAGAAGCGTATTCGGTCGAACGTCCATCTTCCGGAAGGGTAGTGAAGCCAATCTGATTATTAATAATAACGTGTACCGTACCCCCGGTCTGGTAGGCATCAAGCTGGGACATATTGAGCGTTTCGCTTACCACACCCTGTCCCGAGAAGGCTGCATCGCCGTGTATAAGGATCGGAACAATGTGTTTGTTGGCCGAATCACTCTCATGGTGGTCCTGGATCGCCCTTGTAGCTCCCTCAACAACCGGATTAACCGATTCGAGATGGCTTGGATTCGGCATCAGCTCTATATTAATTTCTTCATCTTCCTTCGTTTGATACGTTCCTTTCGAGCCGAGGTGATATTTTACGTCGCCCGAACCCTGTATGCTGTCCGGATCAAGGTTCCCTTCAAAGTCGGCAAAGACCTTGCGGTAAGGCTTGTTCATAATATTCACAAGGATATTCAGACGTCCCCGATGGGCCATACCCATGAACATTTTTTCAACCTGATCTTCACCAGCTTTTTCCAGCATGTGGTGCATCATCGGAATGAGTGTATCGGCGCCCTCCAGAGAAAAACGCTTGTGGCCGATATACTTTTTATGTAAAAATTGCTCAAACGCTTTAGCGCGATTAAGGTTATGCAGGATCTCTTTTTTCTGCTCTTTGTCTAATTCCGGGGTATTGGTGGTAGACTCCATGCGTTCCCGCAACCACTGGCGTTCTTCCAAATCCAGGATATGCATATATTCGGCACCAATCTTACCGCAATAGGTATCGCGGAGCAGGCGAACAATCTCGCGAAGCGGTGCTTTTTCATTGCCACCCAGACCACCACAGTAAAATTCACGGTCCAGATCCCACAGTGTAAGTCCATAATATTCAAGATCCAGCTCAGGACTATGGCCCGGTTCATCGCTTAGTGGATTTAGATCTGCTAATACATGTCCCCGTGTACGATACATGTTAATGAGACGCATAACAGCGATTGCCCGCTTATTCTGCTCAAGTGTAGCACCTTGTCCGTCTAGCTGACCAATATATTTATCTTCACCAAACGGGAGGGGATCATAGGGAATTTCAAGATCTTCAAATATCTGCTCATAAAAGTTTTCTTCCCCGTTGAGCAAGCTGTGCATCTTTTTAAGGAAAGATCCAGATTCCGCCCCCTGTATAACCCGGTGGTCATAAGTAGAAGTGACCGTCATTACCTTACTGATGCCCAGCTTATTGAGCACTTTCTGGGACATGGACTGATATTCAGCCGGATAGTCAATAGCTCCTGTTGCAATGATCGTTCCCTGTGTTTCCATAAGCCGGGGCACAGACTGTACGGTTCCGATCATCCCGGGATTTGTCAATGTAAGAGTGGTTCCTTCAAAATCGGAAATCTCAAGATTGCCATTTCGAACTTTGGCAATCAGGTTATTGTAAGCATCGAGGAATTCCTTGAAATTCATCTGGTCCACACCCTTAATGTTTGGAACCAGCAGATTTCGGGAGCCGTCCTTGTTTTCTACATCAACAGCCAAACCCAGATTAACCTGATCGGGAATAACTTTATAGGGGTCCCCGTCTTTACGTAAGAAAGAGGTGTTCATGTTTGGATACTCTTTCAGAGCCTGAACAATGGCCCATGCGATATAGTGGGTAAAAGAAGATTTCTGCTCGTCGCGTTGAAGGAGGTGCCGGTTAATAATGGCCCGATCCTCAATAAGCATTTTCATGGGCAGCACGCGGACGGAGGTAGCCGTAGGGATATTAAGGCTCTCATCCATATTCTCCACAATTTTACTGGAGATCCCTTTTATTTTTTCCAGTGTAGTCCCCTTGGGTACATCAGTACTTTCTTCCTCGTGAGTATCTTTCTTTTTTTCCTTCTTAGCAGGAGCTTTAGGTTTGGATGGAGCAGAAGAGGGAGCACCATTATCTGTTTTTTTTGCATCTTTTTTCAGTTCTTCCGCGGTGCCGTCTTCATTAATTTCATCGAAATATTGTTTCCAATGAGCGGGGACCGAGGAGGGATCCTCTTTGTATTGATTGAAAAGTTCTTCAACAAGTGCGGAATTGGGGCCGAAAACAGCTTCGAGCGACTTCAAAATATGATCTTTTTGAGTAGGTTAAAGATTTGTAGTTAAAATGAATTCAACTATTAAATTTGACTGATATTTTTGGTTTCTTAAAGAACATACCATCAAATCTAAAGTTAACCATTGTAATCGTAAAATACGACTCTTGGGGACAGATTATTTTTGTTATACTACGCTAATTAAATCATTAAAATTAAAGAAAAAGATAAGACTGTTATAAAACAATTTTATGAGTACAAAGGAAACAAAAGCTACCAGTGCGCAAAATGTTGAGTGGGACCTCTCAGATCTTTATGAAGCTGTGGATGATCCTGCCCTGCAAAAGGATAAGGAAAAAGTTCAAAAACAGGCCAAGCAATTTGCATCGGCTTATAAGGGAGAAATTGCTTCCTTTAACGCTCAGGAAATGAAAGAAGCTTTGAAAGAATATGAACAGATTATGGAACTGCTTGGGAAAATCGGTTCCTATGCACAACTTATCTGGTCTACGGAAACCTCTAATGCGCAATATGGTAAATTAGTACAGGAGGCAAATGAACTTTCATCTGAAATACAACAACAGCTGGTCTTTTTTGATGTGGAATGGCTGGCAGTGGATGATGAGCAGGCCGAAGCACTTATTGAGAGCAAAACACTAAGTCACTATAAGCATTATCTGGAAACCTCCCGCCGCTATAAGGAGCATGTGCTCAGCGAAAAAGAAGAGCAAATACTGTCTGCCAAAAAAGTAACGGGTAGAAGTGCCTGGAATCGCTTCTTTGATGAAACGATGGGAGCTGCCCGCTTTGAACTGGATGGAGAAGAACTAACTCAGCAAGAAGTGTTGAGTAAGCTGCACGAGCCGAACAGAGAACTGAGAAAACAAGCCCATGAATCTCTCACCAATACATTTGAGGAGCTAAGTCGTCCACTCACCTTTGTCTTTAATACTCTTTTGGCAGATAAACATACCGATGACAAGCTTCGGGGGTATGAAAGCTGGATTTCATCGCGGAATTTATCCAACGAGATAGACGATGAAACGGTTAAAATTCTCGTCAATTCCGTGACAGATAACTATGAGTTAGTGCATCGTTTCTATGAGCTGAAACGTTCGCTGTTGGATTACGATGAGCTTTATGATTACGATCGCTATGCTCCGCTATTACAAAATGAGAAAGAGATTGAGTGGGAAGAAGCACAGGATATGATTTTGGACTCCTATTCAGATTTTCACCTGGATATGGGAGAGATCGCCGGGAAGTTTTTTGAGCAGCAGTGGATAGATGCAGCCATAAAACCCGGAAAAAGGGGAGGGGCCTATTCCGCAAGTACCGTTCCTTCCGTACATCCGTATGTTTTTATAAATTACGACGGAAAGATACGCGATGTGCAAACCCTGGCTCATGAATTAGGTCACGGGGTCCATCAGTACCTTTCTCGCGAGCAGGGGGCTTTGCAGGCTAATACTCCGCTTACCACGGCCGAAACCGCTTCCGTTTTTGGAGAGATGCTGGTATTTCAACGGTTGATGTCACGGCTTGAGGATCCCAGAGAAAAACTGGCACTGCTGATTGGTAAAATTGACGATACCATTGCAACGGTGTTTCGCCAGATTTCAATGAACAGGTTTGAGCATGCTATTCATACCAAACGTCGTGAGGAGGGGGAGTTAACCACAGAAGAATTTTCTCAGCTGTGGCGCAAGACCCAGAACGAAATTTATGGTGATTCTGTAACACTCACCAAGAACTATGATCTTTGGTGGTGCTATATTCCTCATTTTTTACATACTCCCGGCTATGTTTATGCCTATGCTTTTGGGGAATTGTTGGTCCTTACACTGTATGAAGAATACCGCCAGGGCCAAAACAGCTTTTCTGATCGCTATATTGAGATGCTCCGGGCAGGGGGATCAGATTGGCCGGAACATATTGTGGGTAAACTGGGTCTTGATATAACTCAGCCAGACTTTTGGAATAAGGGACTGGCTGCCGTTGAACAGATGATTGAGCAGGCTGAAGAATTAGCGAAAAAAGTAAAGTAATTTAACGATGAACAGTTATGCCTCCGTACAGAAACAAGACCGATCAAATGCAGATATTATGGGACAAAAACGTCAGGAAAAGGCCCTGCGTGAATTCAAACACGTTTTAAAAAATTTAATCTTTCTGTTGCGCAGTGCCTCCGAGATGGAAACGGTCTATATGTACTGGGTAAACCGCTCCCGGCGCCAGTTTGTGCTAGAAACTAAATCCACCGCTCTTGAAAATGTAATGTTCAAGGACCGTCTCCAGTTTGAGGACCATTTTCTGAATAAATACAAAGATATTACGGAACCCAAAGCGGTTGAAATAGGGGAGAAGCTGAATGAAGAGTCTCTTAAGCACTATTATAATGAAGTGCCGGTGCGTTACGTTACGCTATTGCCATTTGTTAATAACGGAGAGACGGTTGCAATTACCGTGTTGGAGTCCAAAAATCATATCTTTACAGAAGGTCAAAGCGAAGTTATTCATTCCTATATTGAAGCCCTTCGCAACGTTTTAAATACTTATCTGGAAATCAGTGATCTATATGAACAGCAAAACGAATGGATAGATTATGAAGAGTCTATTAACCAGCTGGATGTGCGCTGCCACCGTACAGAAATGGTTAAGAGACTGCTAAATATTATCCAGGGATACCTGAATGAAGGTGGAGTTTCATTTATAGCCCGAGGTATGGAAAGCTGGTGTAATGTATTAAATTCAGATGGTGCTCAGGATCCACTTCCCATTGGTATGAGTATCGAAGACCGATCAATGGCCAGTGAAGCTATAGAAAATGGAGAACCGGAATTTGCTATTCACTTTAATAATAGTCCCAAACGGATATCACCCCGCGAACCCCACACCGAGGGTGCCAGTATTGCCATTCCGATGCTTATGAATGATCGCCGGCAGGGAGTGGTATTAGTCTACGATAAAAATCCACTTATATTTAAAGAGTCAACCAAGCACAAACTTATAAACCTGGTTCGGGTAGCGGCTCTTCAAATTATCGCAAACGATCCAAACATTGATATTGACAGCTCGGTATTTGCTAATAAGTATGGAGCCTTTATGCCGGATTTTTGGAAAAAAACAGTTGATATTGAACTTCAAAATAATCGCAATCAACAAAATGACTTCCATTGCTGGTTTGGACTTTTAACACTATCAAACTTGCCGAAGCTCCGGACAAAAATGCGTATTGATCAGCTCGATCAGATGCAGCGCGACCTTATAAAAGCTTTAAATCCGGGCCAATTCGGTTATACGGGGATATTGGGATACCATTCCGATTATGTATACTCTTTTTTGATTCAAAATAAAGATCAAAAGGCCCTTGAAAAATGGATATCTGCTCTGCGTGAAAAATTCAGCAATTCATTTGAACTATCAAACGGCATGCATATAGATACAGGTATAAATGTTGGATATGTAAAGTTGAGTGGAGATTATGAGGACTCCTATCAGGTACTGTCTAATGCGAAATCTGCCTTGTCAGAAGCAACAAAATCCAATAAAAAATGAGGTAATTTATTATGGGAAATTGTTATCTAATTGTGATTGACGGTTTGGGCGTAGGTGCACAGGATGATGCTGCTGACTACGGAGACGAAGAAGAAAACACGCTGGGACATGTTTGTGAGGCAACGGGTTGCAGGTTGCAGAATATGCAGCGCATGGGATTGGGTAATATAGTTCCGCTAACATCTGTTTCAATGACCGAAGATCCTCTCTGTGCCTATGGTAAGATGCAGGAAAGATCGGCCGGTAAGGATTCAACAACCGGACATTGGGAGCTGGCAGGAATCCAGCTTGGGCGGCCTTTTCCAACCTATCCAGAGGGGTTTCCCGACGAAGTAATCAATGCTTTTTGCGGGGGGATCGGTAAAGAAAAAGTACTGGTTAATAAGCCATACTCGGGAACTCAGGTAATTAATGACTATGGGGAAGAACATCTGGATACCAGTTATCCCATTGTATATACTTCTGCAGACAGTGTCTTCCAGGTAGCCGCACATGTGGATGTAACACCTGTTGAAGAACTATATGGATGGTGCGAGTTTGTACGTAATCAGGTACTTACCGGAGAGCATGGAGTAGGACGGGTAATCGCCCGCCCGTTTAAGGGAGAAGCCGGCAGTTTTGAACGTATTTCAGAAAAAAGACACGATTTTTCCATTCCGTCGCCGGATTATAATCTCTTAAGTCGATTGCAGGAAGAGGGCATCAACATCTACTCAATTGGCAAGGTCGTGGATCTTTTTGCAGAAGAGTACTTTACCCAGTTCCGTCGAACCAAACACAATGTAGAAGGGATCTCTCAGTTGTTGAGCTTAATGTCTGCCGTATCGGATAGTTTTGTATTTGTAAACCTGATCGATACAGATCAAATATACGGGCACCGGCAGGATCCTTCGGGGTATGCCGAATGTCTGCAGGAAATTGATCGGGCAATTCCGGCTATTATGAGTAAACTGGACGAGGAAGATCTGTTGATTATTACAGGAGATCATGGAAATGATCCTACTTCAAGTAGTACCGATCACAGCCGGGAATATGTACCAGTGTTACTGTTTCCAAGATCAAAAGCCGCACAAATTAATCTTGGAACGCGACAGACCTTTAGTGATGTTGCATGTACTGTGGCAAGTTATTTCGGCATCCCAGCCGAGTTTAGTGGAAAAAGTATGCTTGAAAAGGCATGAGAAAGCGAAAATAATCATTCGCAATTAAGTTTTGAATCTGCTATATTTCAGAGATTGAAAGGGCAACATTATTATATATTGGGCGTTATCTTACCCTGATGGTAATGCGTTACCATTAAAAAGCACTGAAAATACTAATAAACCCAGAAAAATCCCGTGGCCAGAAGTTCAGGAATTTCTACTCGCGAATCGGAATCCCTCGATCGCTATTTGCAAGAGATTGGTAAAGAGAAACTTATTACTCCGGAAGACGAGGTCAGGCTTGCCAAAGAGATACAGAAAGGCAGCCAAAAAGCACTCGAAGATTTGACAAAAGCTAATCTTCGTTTTGTTGTTTCTGTAGCTAAACAGTACCAAAATCAGGGATTGTCACTTGGAGATCTTATCAATGAAGGTAATTTAGGACTGATTAAAGCAGCAAAACGCTTTGACGAAACCCGGGGATTTAAATTCATTTCTTACGCGGTCTGGTGGATACGGCAATCTATTCTTCAGGCCCTGGCGGAGCAAAGCCGTATTGTTCGTCTTCCACTTAACAGGGTGGGAGCACTGAATAAGATCGGTAAAGAGCTTTCAAAACTGGAGCAGGAGTACGAACGTGTGCCTTCTGCCGCAGAGCTGGCCGAAAGTCTGGATATGACGGTTTCAGAAGTTGCAGATACTCTTAAAATTTCAGGACGCCACCTTTCCGTGGATGCTCCTTTTGCCCAAGGCGAAGATAATCGCCTGCTGGACGTTCTTGAGAATGAGGAAACCCCTGATCCCGATAATGATCTAATGGGCGAATCGCTCAAGGTCGAGATTGAGCGGGCACTGTCTAAGCTGACCGACCGGGAGGCTGAAGTAATCCGTCTGTATTTCGGAATTGGGCGGGAGCACTCGCTAACCCTTGAAGAAATTGGTGAACGTTTTGATCTGACACGGGAGCGTGTCCGGCAAATTAAAGAGAAAGCACTAAGAAAGCTTCGTCATCATAATCGAAGTGCTGCTCTCCGAGCCTATCTCGGTTAAACTCTTGAGTATGATTTTAATAAAAAAGCCCCGCATTGCCGGGGCTTTTTTTATTTCCACAAATTTTCATAGACTGATATATAATCATAAAATTTGGATCAGTCTTTTTTTAGGTTCACTATATATGAGATTTTATTTACTCATCGCATTATTTTTGGCCATCAGTTTTAATAGGGTAGAAGCGCAGACATTGTCTTTTCGTACATACTCCATTGAAAACGGTCTTAGTGAATCTGTGGTTAATGACCTGCTACAGGATGATGAAGCATACCTTTGGATCGCTACCAGCTATGGGTTAAACCGTTTTGACGGCATAGAATTTGAGAATTATTACATGGAAGATGGTCTCAAGGAAAACAGAATCCACTCCTTGTACCAAGATCATCAGGGATGGAAATGGATAGGCACCGCTGCCGGGGTAAATGTCATTAAATCTGATAGTGTTGAATCAGTACCGGCATTGTCTCCGTTGAATGGGAGTATCGTTTTAGATGTATACCAAGACGAGTTGGACGAATATTGGTTTGCAACAGATGGCGAGGGCGTTTGGCATATGGATGACAATGCAAATATCAGTCAATACGGAGAAGTGAATGGGCTTGGTGATGACCGGGTTCGCAAAGTCTTGGAAGATGAGGAAGGCGTACTTTGGTTTGCCACTCGTGATGGACTGACCAAGCTGGAGGATGGGAGCTTTCGAACATTTACCGAGCGCCACGGGTTACCCGACGATCGTCTCCGTGATCTTGCAATTGGTCTGGATGGCACACTATGGATCGCTAGTCGCGGGGGACTCTGTAAAGTAGTTGGAGAGGTATTCAGATGTTTTACTGAAGATGATGGGTTGGTAAATAATCGTATTCAGTCGATTTCGGTGGACCAGGGATCGGGAGGGCTTTGGATAGGGACAGAGGAGGGAGTTAGCTTTTTTATTGAAGAATCTTTTACCAACTATTCTGTTGATGAAGGACTTACCAATAATATCGTTCAGACTACTTTATATGATCGGGAAGGAAATATTTGGTTTGGGACATTTGGAGGAGGTATTAACCTGTTTTTAGGCAACCACTTTAGGAATTACACTGTAGAAGAGGGATTGCCCAATAATGTTATAACGGATATAACGGAAGATAGAACGGGAAACCATTGGATCTCTACCTACGGAGGAGGGATTGCCAGACTGAGTAATATTGGAATAAATATTTTTAACAGTCAGGATGGTTTAGTAGATAACAAGGTATATACAATGACCTCTGACAGTAGTGATGGACTATTTATCGGTACGAGGTGGGGTTTAAGTATCTTCAGAGATGGAGTATTCCAGAATTTTGATGAGACTGAGGTCCCACATAGAAAAATACGGGCACTGCATAGGTCAGAAACCACAGATAGCTGGTGGATGGGAACCTATGGAGAGGGCATTCTTGAATATGATAACCAAGACTTTCAAATGTGGACTGAGGAAGAAGGACTGGCTAATAATACGGTAATGGCGATTGAAGAATCAAAAGATGGTTCTCTCTGGTTTGCCACTTACGGAGGTGTTAGCCAGTGGAAAGATAGTACTTTTACCACCTATGCTATTCAGCATGGGTTGCCTAACAATGGAGTAATAGATATTCTTATTGATGAAGAAGGCAATTTATGGGCCGCTACATTTGGTGGAATTGCTAGATTTGACGGAGAAAACTTTAAGGCCATTACCCCGGAAGACGGATTGCCCGATGAAGTCTGTTATTTCATTGAACAGGACCATCGCGGTATTTTTTGGATCGGGACAAATAGGGGGGTTATTCGCTTTGATTATGAAGCTTATAAGGATGCAGAACCTTCTGATGACAGACGTCCTTTTAAACTTATTACACAAGCACAGGGACTAGTCGCCAATGAAATGAATGCAGGCGCTTCATTTAAAGATAGTGGGGGCGATTTATGGTTCGGATCGGTAGGGGGTGTCACACACTTTGTTCCGTCTATGGAGAAGGTAAATCCAGCCCCGCCGAGTATTCATATTAAAAACCTTAGTGCCGGGGGAGAAAATGTACCTTTACAAAGAGAGATCGAAATTGGAAGTGACAAGCGGAGTATCACTTTTTCTTATGTAGGTATTAATTTTACTTCACCCAATCAGGTGGAATATCAGTACAGACTCAGAAATTCCGGGGAAGGATGGCAGATGACTACAGATCGAAGTGTTCGCTATTCTTCGTTGAGTCCTGGTGAATATACCTTCCAATTGCGGGCTCGAAATAATGATGGGCTGTGGAATGAAGAACAAACCGAGTTGTCTTTTACCGTGCTTGCTCCATTTTGGATGCGTTGGTGGTTTATTACCCTTGTAGTGGTTGCCGTTATTGGATTAATATTCTTTATATATAATTATTATCGCGTTCGCAAGATGGTAGAATTGGAGCGGATGCGTGTGCGCATAGCAAGCGACCTTCATGATGATGTGGGATCGGCACTCACGGAAATTGCTTTACAGTCAGATTTCCTGCAGACAATGGAGATCGCTGATCCCCTGCAGGATTCGCTTCGCCAAATTGGAAACCAAAGCCGAAAAATTGTATCTAGTCTCGATGATATTGTTTGGTCCATAGATGCACGCAATGATACGGTAGGCGATCTTACTGATCGAATGCAGGATTATGTGAACAATGTACTGCCCGAAAAAGTGATTAGCTATCGTTTTGAGGGTGACACGCAGGAAAAACTTGGAGTATCATTGCGAGAAAACTTGTACCTTATTTTTAAAGAGGCAATTAATAATATTGCCAAGCATTCTAATGCAGGTAAGGTTGAGATTCATTTGGCAACAAACGGTCAACGTTTTGTTATGAGTATTCATGATGATGGAACCGGTCCCCAAAACGAACGCAAAACGGGACAGGGATTGTCTAACATGAAGATGCGAGCGAAACGTATTGATGCGGATATTACATTTAATAATAACAAGGGTTTCGAAGTACGGGTAGAAGGTACAACCTGAAAGGTTATGTATTAATTTTACTTAAAAACTGATTCTTATGGCTTCCGTAGTTGGTATTGTCGAAGACAACAAAAAGATTCGTGATCTGATTCAGCGTTACTTGGATATGCAGGATGATTTAAGCTGTCCCGTAGCAGTAGATTCGGTTGAGGAAATGATAGATTACCTAGAAGACCATTCCGAACCGGATGTCATCTTAATGGATATTCAGCTACCAGGGATGTCCGGCATCAAGGGGATGGGAGTGATTAAGGAGAAATATCCCGATATTGAAATTATAATGTTGACGGTATACCACGATTCTCATAAAATATTCAAAGCATTACGGGCTGGCGCTTCGGGTTATCTGCTCAAACATACCTCACTGCCGGAGATCAAAGAATCTATTTTGAAATTACTGGATGGCGGAGCTCCCATGTCGCCTCAGATAGCTCGAAAGGTAATTACTCATTTCCAGGATGATAACAATAAAAAGGACAGCGATTCCAATTTAACGCCGCGTGAACATGATATTGTTAATGGATTGGTAGACGGACTCAGTTATAAAATGATTGCAGACCGGTACGATATCTCCATAGATACGGTTCGCGCTCATATACGCAATATTTATAAAAAACTACACGTTCATTCTAAAGCGGAAGTGATAGCAAAATCTCTCAAGGGGGAAATTTAATGGGCCTATTCACATGATCATGTGATTGTATATGTAACATAAGGCATTTACATTGGTAATAGAGCTCAGAAGTAGTGCACGAGCTCATATACATTGAGCGGGGTAGTTAACATTAAACGGAGAATGCCATGAAACTGATTAAAGCTCTTATATTAACATTATCGGCCCTACTGTTAACCGGATGTTATACACAGTTGAAGTATAGCCAATCTATGACAGATGACAGTACGGTTCATCAGGAGGAGGAAGTAGTGGAATATGATGAATATATTCCTGTCTATTACAAGGATTATGCCTACGCTGAGCGTTATGGCAAATATAGTTTTAACCATCATTTCTCCGATTTTTCATATCATTCTTTTCATTTTAATTCTCCGAGGTATTACGATCCCTACTTCTCTTCACACTATTGGTCCTTAAGTCCCTATTGGAGATGGCGTTTAAGAACGGGATTCGGACATTATTATGGACATAACAGCTTTGCTTTCTCCTTTTCATGGGGAAGTCCGTTTTACCACAGTTTCTTTGGGAACTCCTATTATTATGATCCCTACTGGTACGGCTATCACCACCGTCCATACGCCTACAACTACTATAATTTTTATGGACAGCCTAGTCGTGCGTATTATAATTACAGCAGAAATCGGATTGACGACGACCGGAGGTATGGCAGAAGAAGTGCAGGCGTAGGAACAAATCGGGTCAGAAGCCGAACAGACTCCAACAATGGACGCAGTGGCACTAGCGTAAGGAGTCGTAGTTCAGATACCTCGAATACCAATGTTCGTCAACGTTCGAACAGCAGTTCCCGTACTCGCAGTACGGTAGAACAGGGGAATACCCGAAGCAGATCAAATTCTGGCTCCGTGGGCAATACTACCCGAACTCGCAGCAGTGGAAATAACGGCAGTAGCTCCCGCAGCCGAAGCAGAGACGATAATATGCAGCAGCAAAGTAGCAATAACTCGGCGGTTCGCGTGAGCAGAGTAGGTTTCCAAACATCCGATAACAACGATAATGATAAACGAGACCGAAACGTGCGAGTAGTCCGCCGTTCAAATGCTTTAGGTAGTTCCCCGTCTACATCTCCACAGCGATCGAATAGGCAGTTGAAACGCAATGATAATAGAAGAAATGACAGCCAGAGTAGTGGTTTCATTAAAAAATTGCGCAATGCTGTTGAGAAAGGGACAGTCCGGCTATCCAATAGCAACAATAGTTCTTCATCAAAGACTAAAATTCGCTCGCGCTCCAGTAAATCATCTTCCTCTGGAAATAATTCGTCTGTTAGAAAGCGCAGTCGAAGCAGCAGTAGTAGCTCCGGTTCCGTAAGCAGGAGTCGTTCTTCTTCGTCCAGTAAGTCTGGTTCCCGAAGCAGAAGCGGTTCCTCCTCGCGATCTCGCAGCGGTGGCAACTGAGTTTAACCTAAGCTCAAAAGCACATCCGATATTTTCCATCAACAGATTATAAGACTATGAATATCAAAGGTATATCAAAAAAATGGTTTCTCATCCTTTTGGGTATTGTTTTGAGCTCTCCGGCCATGGTTGCAGCCCAGACCACAGATGACGTTCTTCGGTACAGCCTCGAATACCCATCCTACGATCCGGTAAGCATCGTGATACCGGCTGTAAGCAGTTATACCGGTTTTGGAGCCTACCAGGATAACCCGGCCGTGATGGCATTGGCGCCGAAAGGGTATCTTTCTTTTAGCCTCAGCAGTCGATTTGTAGAAGCTTCAGGCAGTTACCTGGGGAATACCGCTGATCATTCAGACAGCCAGATGGGAGTTGGCGATCTGGGATTTGTGTACAAATTCCCAACCACACGGGGAAGTTTGGTTTTTGGAGGTGGGTATAGCCAGACAACCGACTATAACCGGGCACTTGGGGCAAGTGGATTTAATGAAGAATCAACGATTACAGACTATTATAATAGTACCCTGGTAAGCGATGATATTTATTTTACTGCTTATGATGCCTTTGCCATATATGATCCGAGCCCCGGGGATGACGACTATTCAACTACGACTTCTGCTTTTCGGGCTAATGGATATCAGGGTATTCAGCAAAACCTAGAGATGATCGAAAGGGGACAGTTGGGAGAATATTCAGCTTTTCTTGCTACCGAAGCCGCTAGGAATCTTTTTATTGGTGCTTCTGTAGGGCTTTCCGGTGGTACCTATACCTATGAGCGGGACTTCTTAGAAAGTGACCGGAATAACGATTATACCAATAGGTCAAATAACACGGATATTGATCAAATCCTTAGCTATGATACTATAGATGCCAAGATGGAATCTTTTAGCGCCCGTTTGGGGCTGATGTACCGGCCTGCTGAAGCTTGGAATATAGGAGTAAGTTACGAGTTTCCGAGTCGACTACAGATAGAAGAAGATTATAACACAATCATATCTACGACTTTTGACAATGGAGACGTAGAAGAACATGATGCTCCCGGCACGTTTTCCTATGATATTATACGCCCTCCGCGCTTAAAAGCAGGCGTAACTTATACCGGAAATGAGAAGGTTACCCTTTCAGCGGCTGCGGAAAGTGTTTTTTACACAGAGACAGAGTATGATGAGGAAGGACTGAGTGACTTTGAGACGCAGCTGAACAACGAGATTCAATCTGTCTTTAAAGATGTGGTCAATTTCAGGGGAGGGCTTGAGTACAAAATGAATGAACAGTTTACTCCTCGTGTTGGCTACGGTTACTACGCGGATCCTACCAGAGGCTTTGACAGTTCCCGTCAGTTTATAAGTGGTGGTTTTAGTACAAAAATTGGTCCCAACACAAGCCTGGACATCGGATTGCAGTACGGCATGTGGGAAGATCAGAATGTTATTTACAGTTATGAAAGCGGTAATAATGTTTTTGATGAAGTTGTGCACGAAGATGTTAGCCGACTAAATGTAATGGCAGGCATTAAGATGGCGCTGTAGTAGGGAGTAATATATTTTAGCACGAATACGAGTGAGAGATGTGATTAAAATAAAATGGTTGGGTGCAGAATGATTTAAAAATAAGAAAGAGATGCAAAAGAGGAACCTTCCCAATAGAAAATCTATCCGATTGAAGGGATGGGATTATAGGAATCCCGGGCTATATTTTGTTACGATTTGTACGGATGAGCGCCGTCATCATTTTGGCAATATTAAAAATGGTGTGATGAGCCTGTCGGTGCCGGGATACGTGGCTTGGCATTACTAGCGGCAGATTCCTCATCATCAGGAAAATGTAGTATTGGATGAATTTGTGGTAATGCCTGATCATATTCACGGGATAATCGGGATTGAATCAGAAGAAGAAACCGTCGGGACGTTGCATGCAACGTCCGTACGAAATGAGAATGTGGCACAGGATAAAATGTCGAGTATATCTCCTGAAGCTGGCTCATTATCAGCAATAATTCGATCTTATAAATCGGCCATCACCCGATGGTGTAATGCTCATGAGCACGAATATTT
>JBEPXF010000019.1:0-20720 GCA_041642075.1 Fodinibius sp. | reverse complement strand
TAACAATGTGTAGGCTTTTGCCCCTGATATTTTCTAACCTGTATAGAACGACCACCAGTGCCTTAATAATAATATTGACCTAGAAGATAAAATAACTGAATTGTTATGAAACGAATTTTGTGTTGGAGGGATTTTAGAGGTAAGAGAAAACAATTTTTAATTTTAAACATTCCACTTTTAATATTTTTCTGTTAAACTAGTAAGAGAAGGATATAACCACGACTCGTAATGATGAAGCTATTTCCAAAGCTTTTTTCCGGTTTACTTATAATAATATGGGTTGGGGCATGCAGCAATTCTGAACAATCCATTGATAAAACTAAAGCAATCACAGAATCTGAATTCTATACAACGGCTTTTCCCAACCAAAATATTTCTGAATCTCTTCAAAAAGCAGAAGAATCAATTATTCGAATAATATCTACCTCTTTTTACGACACCTATTCTTTTAACAAGCCTCACGTTACCCTTCCAGATGTTGATACCAACAGACTAAAAGACATAGCCTCACAGAGTCATTCCAGTGAAGAAAGTTCAGCAGGCACTTCAATCCTGCTATCTTTAAATAATCGTAATGAAGCGCTACTTATTACTACAGCGCACACTGTTACATCATCAGATACACTTATCACATATTATGAGGGAGAGCAAATACCTGCTAACACATTTATTGAAACCATCAGTATCAAAAGAAGACAAAACAACCTCATTTTTACCCCGGAAGAATTGAGTAATTTTGAAATCATTGCACAAGATGCACTTATGGATCTCGCTCTTCTATCAGCTAATATGCAGGCTGATATACGAACCAATCACCGTGAACTTTCGTTTTCAATGGGCCGATCAGAAAAAATACAACTGGGATCCTTTTTATACATTTTGGGTTTTCCAAAGGGATATCCCATGATTACACGAGGAATTGCCAGCTCTTCGGGAGTCCAATCTCATCAACGTTTTTTTGTAAGTGATGCTCTTTTTAATCCCGGTATCAGTGGAGGGCTCGTACTTGCAAGTAACGATCAGTTCAATAGTTTTGAATGGGTCGGCATGGCCCGCTCAGCAGCAGCAAGCAGGGAGCCGTACTTAATTCCCAATCCCGATGACGAGTATTCCAACAATGTCATCAAGCCCTACACCGGTACCACTTTTATTGAAGAGAAGCGAAGAATTTCTTACGGGATTACCCATGCCATTCCCATCAATGAGATCCGAAATTTTATTGAAAACAACCAGGATGCAATTCGCCGTAATAACTTTAATTACCCATAATTGAATTAATAAGCCTGATAGATATGTCTCAAAACTTTCTCCATTTCCTGCTTCACGACTGAAGAAGAAGTTACATAGTGATTATTCATAAAAGAAAAATACAATTTCTTGCCGTTTCTGGTAATTAAATAGCCACTTAATGCATGATTATTGCTAAGCGTGCCTGTCTTGGCAAAGACATAGGGATCTTTCCCTTCTGGCGCTCCATACCAATTTCGGGTAGTTCCTCTTTCTCCACCGGCTGGCAACAAGTGAAACAGCTCCTGATCATCTGCAAATTCATTATCTATAGCTTTTAGCAATTCTATCATCATTCTTGGAGTAAACATATTATAGCGCGAAAGTCCGGAGCCATCGACCCATTGCGGCTCCTTGGAAAGGAAGTTGAGATGCTCTTCTTTTATATTTTCGATCACCGAGCTGGAATTGAGTGGAATACCTAACTCCGACGCAATAACAAACAAGAGCTGCTCAGCAATAAAATTATCACTGGGCTGCAACATCCGCTTAAAAGCGGTATCCGCACCAATACTGTAAAAAGTTTGTGGAGATTCTGGTCGCTCAGTATCAATATAGGCCACTTCTTTTCCGAGTGTATCTGAAAGTAGTTCTGTAATTAGTTCGGGAGTATAATGAAAGGGCTTTTCAATAGTATAAGAAGTTGTATCATATTCCGGATTGTAGGAGAATCGGTTATCAGTCATCCCGCGATGCAAAAAATCACTTCCTTCCTCGCCTTTCTCTAAAAAGGTCTGAAAGTATGGTGGATAGACCGCCAGCCCCTCATCTGCTTCTGCAATTTTACGTTGTTCGATCTCCTCTACTGTAAAACGGACGACATTCCCATAAACAGGTAAAGGTGATTTTTCAGTCTGGTAGTAATATTGATAGTCACTCCAGGACCAGCCCGGACCTAATAACTCATCATCAAAATTGGAATCAGAAAAATACAGGGACTCCTTTCTGTTTTTTAGAAATTCAAATACTTTATTATTGCTCAAATTTGGATGTAGCAACGACGGGTTTCCTGTTCCCCAAAAGATTAGTGAATCGCCCCGGATTTCATATTCCAGGGCTTTCACGGAATCGGGCAGAAGTTTAAGTCCCGCATAAAAGGTAAATAACTTGGTATTAGAGGCTGGAGTAAAATACTGATCACTATTTTGAGTGTAGATCATTGAATCTTCTTCGGGATCATATAGTGCAAAGCCAGTTAGATTGGAGGAAAACACTTCGGAAGTATCCAACATTACTGCCAAAGGAGATGAAGGAGTTGTTGCTTCATCGGCATCTGCTGTCAGGTTCTCTGACGATTGGCAGGAAATAAGACTAACAATCAAGAATGAAGTAACAACTAAAAATCTGGACAGTATGGAGTTCATTCAATCGTCGTATTTTTTCCTTTTCAAGACATTTACCTTTAGCTTACAATTGCTTGAATAATATAATCCATATATAGTTTTCAGAACTAATCTTAGTAAGTAGAACAAAAAATATTGGTAATAGCTTCTTGCCCTATATCCTTACCTTGTTGATTCGAACGAGTTATTTGGACAACGAAAGAACATAAATCCTAAAAATAATTTACGAAGAACATTTTAAAAGCTTTTTCATCTCATTCGCAAATTTTTGCTGCAAGATTCTGGACTGATAAGTACTCTTTATTAAGAATATGACTTCATAAACCGCTGAACGATCTATTTCCATTTTTATAGCCGAATCATAAACAGTATTCCTGACTTATCTACGCCAAAACCATAATTTAAAAGCATTTCTGCTTTCATTCGACATTCAGCTGCGAAGTATTATTCGAACTTAATTCATCATTCCTTAACTACTCTATTCCCTCTTCAGAATCTTCGGGTACAATTCCAAGGCGCTGGGCACGCTCCATCCATTTTTTACGGGCCATTTTCTGCATATCTTCGATGGTATCCACTTCGTCAATAATTTCCATACCAAGAAGGGTTTCGACAAGGTCTTCCATGGTTACGACTCCCGCAAATCCGCCATATTCGTCAACTACCATGGCAATATGCTCCTGTTTTTTCATTAACCTTTCAAAGAAATCCTGAAGTGGCGTCATCTCGGGGACAATAAGAATATCACGCTTAAACTCTTTTAGGTTAGTTTCTGTCTCCCCACGAGCCATCATTAATAACAAGTCATTTTTCAAAACATACCCTGTTACTTCATCACGCGCCTCACCATATACCGGTATTCGGGAAAAATGCAGCTGCTCTACATTATCACTGATTTCTCCTACCGTAAAGTTTTGGTTAAAACCGACAACCACCGTGCGGGGAGTCATGATATCTTTGACCCGAAGTGAACTAAATCGAATTAAATTTTTGAAAATCCGGGATTCTTCCTCCTCAAAAATCCCTTCTTCTACTCCCAGATCTGCCAAAGCACCAAATTCTTCGCGGCTAAAGCTCGGCATTTCATCTTCGTTGGAAAGCAATCGAGTAATAGCTTGCGACATCAGCACAAAGGGATAAAGCAGAAACATCAATACACGTAGAGTCTTAGCCGTAAATTTTGCCAGTTTTCTCCAGTACGTTGCCCCAATTGTTTTTGGTATGATTTCGGACAATACTAATATAAGTAATGTAAGAACGGCTGATGTTATGGCTACATAGCTATCACCGAAAATAATCTGAGCCTGTGCACCTACTCCTGCGGCACCTACCGTGTGTGCTATCGTATTTAAACTTAGAATAGCAGAGAGCGGACGGTCAATATCCTCCTTATAGCTACGAAGCAATTTGCCGGTCTTACTCCCCTTGCGCTCCATAATAGCAATATAAGAATGACTTACAGAGAGTAAGACTGCTTCTAGCAGTGAACAAAGAAAAGAGACGCCGATAGCAAGTAACAAATAAAAAATCAGTAAACCCATAGATCAAAAATAGTACATAAGTATCTTTATAAAAAGAAGAAGGCATAAAAATTTAAAAACAGATTTAGGCCTACCGCTGTGTTGGTTATATTAGACCTTCAAAAATGTTAAGAAAATCAATGCCTTGCTTTCATTAAATAATATATCTCTTTCCTTTGGAGGGGAACCTTTACTTCAAGAAGTTAATGCTCTTATTAATCCCGGTGATCGCATAGGTCTCGTCGGACCCAATGGGGCGGGGAAATCGACCTTGCTTAAAATAATCGCTGGAGAAGTCGAACCAAATGAAGGTACTATTCAAAAATCACAGGCTGCTACCATTGGCTATCTTCCCCAGGATGGTGTTGATCCAGATCCCAACCGTACCGTTTATGAAGAAGTCGAAAGCGCTTTTGCAGACATTCGCAAACTCGAAAAAAAGGTACAAGAGACACAGGAGAAAATATCCAACATGGATACTGAATCTTCTAAATATAAAAAGAGCATGGAGCAGCTGGGAAAATATCAGAGCAAGCTTGAACAGTCCGGGGCCTATACCCTTCAATCGGATATTGAAAAGGTACTTATGGGACTCGGGTTTTCCACCGATGATTTCAGTCGGATGACTACCGAGTTCAGCGGAGGATGGCTCATGCGTATTGCATTGGCTAAATTATTGTTACAGCGCCCTATGTACCTGTTGCTTGATGAGCCGACTAATCACTTGGACATTGATTCCCTGCGCTGGATTGAACAGTTCCTGCAAAACTATGAAGGAGCCGTTATTCTTGTCTCTCACGATAAAGCATTTCTCAATAAGGTTACCAACCGGACCCTCGCACTCGATCATGGGAAACTGCTGGATTATTCCGGAAATTACGATTACTACCGGGAAAAACATGCCGAACGGATGGAGCACCGGCGCAAGGCGTATGAAAATCAACAGAAGCAAATCAAGGAGATACAAGATTTTATTGACAAATTCCGATACAATGCCAGCAAGGCAGCGCAGGTGCAAAGTCGCATCAAGCAGCTCGAAAAAATGGACAAAATAGAGCTGGATGAGCGGGAGGAGGAAATTACCTTCCAGTTCCCCCCACCCGAACGAAGCGGGGCTATTGTTATGAAACTGGAGAATGTCCGAAAACAGTATGGCGACAATGTGGTATTTGAGGATCTCTCGTATTCAATCGATCGTCAGGATAAAATTGCAGTGGTTGGTCCCAATGGGGCGGGAAAATCAACGTTAATCCGTATTATGGCGGGAATCGAAGAAGCCACGAAGGGTAAAAGGGAACCTGGCCATAATGTAACCACCAGTTACTTTGCCCAGCATCAGGCCGATGAATTGGACCTTAATAAAACCGTGTTTGAAATTATGCGTGAAGCGGATCCCCATGCCAAGGAAACCCGCTTGCGAACGATCTTGGGATGCTTTCTCTTTCAGGGTGATGACGTCTTTAAAAAAGTGTCGGTTCTTTCCGGTGGTGAAAAAAGTCGCTTAGCGTTGGCTCGGATGCTATTACGACCCGCTAATTTCCTGATTTTTGACGAACCGACCAATCACCTGGACATGCAATCCAAGCGGATTCTTCAACAGGCGCTGGAGCAATATGAGGGTACCTTTATGATCGTTTCTCACGATCGTGATTTTCTCGACCCTATTGTTGATAAAGTATTGGAGGTACGTCCACAAACCACCAATACATTTTTAGGTAATGTTTCCTACTACCTAGAAAAAGTGGAAGAAAGAGAAGATCAGAACAATGACAACCGGGATACACAATCAAACAGTCAGAACAACGGTTTATCCAGAAAAGAAGAACGACGAATTGCCGCCCAAAAAAGGCAGGAAAAATATAATCGGTTAAAGCCACTCAAAAAGAAAATTGCGCCCCTGGAAAAAGAGATCGAACAAATGGAAAGTCGTAAAAATGAGATTGAGGAAAAAATGGCCGGATCTGATTTCTATGACGATGAGGAACAGGTTAAAGAGGTATCCATGGAATATGAAAAGCTTAAGGCCAAGCTGGTGGAAACCTATGCTGAATGGGAAGAGTTAGCCACGGAGATCAGTAAAATCGAAGAAGAGTTCGTTTAAAATGACTGAGAATGTAAATTTATATACTCAATAATCTATGGGAAAACTAGATAACAAAGTGGCTATTATTACCGGAGCTACCCGAGGTATGGGAAGGGCAACTGCCGAACTATTTGCTAAAGAAGGAGCACAAGTGGTTATCAACGGGCGGGATAAGCAGTTGGGCAAAGAAGTGGTAGAAACAATTTCCCAACAAGGCGGATCGGCTATATTTGTACCAGCGGATATTCGGAAGCCCGAAGCAAATAACCAGCTTGTTGAAAAAACGATTGCAAAATTTGGCCACCTGGATATTCTTATTCCCAATGCGGGAATACTTGGACTTGGTTCTATTACCGAAGTTAAGGAAGATACCTGGCACCAGACACTTGATACGAACTTGAACGCTGTATTTTATTTACTTCGCGCGGGCATCCCGAAAATGAAACATAAAGATACTACCGGAAGTATTGTCGTGACAGGATCCGTTGCAGCTCATAAAGGTTTTCCAAACCATGCCGCTTACTGTGCTTCAAAAGGAGCGGTAGAAGCTTTGGTACGGCAGGCGGCCGTTGACTATGCCCCAGACATCCGCATCAATTTAGTGCAACCAGGTCCCGTACAAACCGATCTCTACGAAAGTTCAGCGATAGCTTTTTCCAATCCGGATACAGTACTTGAGGAAGTACCGGAGACCCTGCCTATGAAAAAAGTTGGTTCCCCTGAAGATGTAGCTCGCACTATTCTTTTCCTGGCCAGTGATGAATCTGCCTGGACAACCGGATCTGTTTATACAATTGATGGAGGGGCATCGGCAGCAGGGTAAAATTAGATAGAGGAATAAATAAAACATTGAAGGCTTTTAGGGGCCAAAGCTAACTGTCAAAAATCTGATCTTCATTCCGAAAGGCCTTGAATTCCAGTGCTTTACCACTTGGATCCTTGAAAAACATAGTTGCCTGCTCGCCCGGCTGACCTTCAAATCGGATGTAAGGCTAAGGCTCAATAATAAAATTGATGTCTTTCTCCTGCAACCTTTTGGCCAGTTCCTCCCACTGTTCCCATTCCAGAATTAATCCAAAATGCTTGGTCGGCACAGCATGTCCATCTACCTCATTCAAACTAGACTTTCCAGCCTCATCCGGGCTCAGGTGTGCAACCACCTGATGTCCCCAAAAGTCAAAATCGATCCACTGATCTGAACTTCGTCCTGTTTCACATCCAATTACATCGCGATAAAAAGTAAGGGTTTCCTGGAGATCTGCTACTGGAAATGCAAGGTGAAAAAGAGGTTTGCTTTTATTAGTCATTTGAAATAATGATATAGCTTATTTTATCAGATTAATATCTGTTAGATATGTTGTTTAATATCTAGGATAAAATTTGTTCAAAAATAAAAAAGATGGTATTTACATTCTTTGATGCCTGGAACTTAACCAAGCATTGAATGTTATAAGAAGCTTAGCTGTTACAAAAAGTAAGTTTAAATAAAAATACTGTAATAGAATATACCATGATAAAATTATTCACTAAATACGCTATAGGATTCTTTTTAATGACGTTTGCTGTTAGCTGTGCCCAGCAAGGTACTGAACAGCAACAAACCCAAGAAACTGTTACCGACACGGTAGAAGTAACTACAGACTATACTGAAGCAGTAGCTGTAGTTCATCCTACCGAGGAAAACAGTGCATCAGGAACCGTTACTTTTAGCCAAACAAATGACGGGGTTCGTGTTGAAGCGGAAATCGAAGGACTTGAAGAAGGCAATCATGGGTTCCATATCCATCAATATGGAGACTGTACCGCCTCTGACGGAACGTCTGCCGGTGGTCACTACAACCCGGAAGGCAATGACCATGCAGGGCCTGATGCTGAATCCCGACATGTTGGTGATATGGGTAATATTGAAGCCAACGCAGATGGTATAGCTACCAAGAGCTATGTAGACTCCACTATAGAATTGAACGGTTCCAATAGTATTATTGGCCGTGGAATTGTTATTCATGGCGGAGAAGATGACTTAGAATCTCAGCCTACCGGCGATGCAGGACCACGCATGGGATGTGGTGTCATAGGCATTGCCAATACAAGTAACTAAATAGGAAAAGTTTAATATCTTCAATTTTAGCCCGGCCATTAAGGTCGGGCTTTTTTATTTACTAACTACGGCTTCAATCCGTTTCGTCAGAGCGAAAGGTACTTAATAAACCCTATTCAACAATTTTATCTATATAATCTGAGTTCATAATTCCCAACGCTCCCATATATTTCATCCGGAACCGTATAAAGTCACCCACTTCATAACCGGAGGCATTATCACCCACATCCAGAATTAGCATATCCGAACTCGCATCAACAATTTCTACATCATCCTCTACATTTATCAGATGATCTGGGTTAATATCCAGATATCCTATATCCAGAATAGCCCGGTAGGATGTTTTCCCATAATCGTCTTCATTAATTTCAACGGTCTTACCCTGGGGATCTTTTCCTATATCACCGGTGGGCACCTTGGGTTTTTCCGATATTTCAATAATCTGGGTATAGAGTTCCAGCACGTCATTGTGCATGCCTTCAATAGTCCCGTCTGCAAATAGGTCCTTGCCAAAGAACAGCGCTTCTCCAACCCTAAAGTGATTTATTCCACTTGGGAGTTGATTTCTCAATAACAAGGGAATGGTTACGGTGGTCCCGCCTGAAACAAGAGGAATGGTCTTATCGAACTGGAGCTCTATAATCTGTTTATACAAGGATAGCTGAATAAGCTTGTCTTCATCGGGCATTACCCCGTGCATGCAATTCAAATTGGTACCAATACCCAGTACTTCAATATTTTTCAGCTTAAATACCTTTTCGTAAAATCCAATCAGGTTTCCCCGGACTACTCCCTCCCGCAGGTCTCCCATCTCGATCATAATAATGACCTTATGTACTTTATCCTGCTTTTTTGCCTCCTCGGAAAGAGCGTGGAGAGTAGAAAGTTCCGTATTCAGGCTTGCATCGGCATACTTCACCACCGATTCAATAATATCCTTGGGTGGGGGTTTGATATAAGTGGTCATCGTATCCGGATCGATCTCCTTTATTTTCCTGAGATTACTGATCCGAGAATCATGCATTTCACCAATACCTAATCCAGCAACTTCTTTTAAGAACTCTTCATGTCCACACAGTAACTTAGTCGTTATTCCCCATTTGATGTCATTCTCTTTAAAAAGATCATCGAGGAAATTATAATTATGACGTAACTTATCTCTATATAATTTTAAATAGGCCATTCCCTATTTCTTAAGTCGCATTTCTAAATAATCGTTTGTGAATCCGTATTTTTCATACAAATGTATTGCGGGATTATCGGGTTCCACATGGAGAGCAATATCTCCCTCCGTTGCTTTGATAATCCGTTCCATTAGCTGCTTCCCAACACCTTCTCCACGCGCTTCTTTATGAACTGCTATATAAACCAAAATATGCTCCGGTATAAATCCACTCATATTCGTATGGTTAATAATAACCACACCCATAACTTTTTTATTTTTATGAGCGACTAATATAAAACCATCCTGGCCTTCTTTATCTCCGTAAGCATAGCTTATACAATTCAAAATATGCTCTTTGGCATCACCGTATTCATCCAGGTGTTCATATAAGAAATTGGCGATATCCTCCCTTCCAAAAGAAGTTGAGTTTTCTGCATCTGATTGTATGATATCAAAGTGCATAAAAAAAATTAATCGTTAAATATTGACTGACTTATGATGTATCGGACAATTCATTGTCCGGGAATAATAGCGATAATGTTATAAACACAATGGCTGATACCGTAATTCCAAACACATTAGCATCAAGTCCCGCAGGCAGTTCTTCCAAAAATAACTCAAGAAATACCGTAGTGGATCCTCCCATAATCATTGCTCCAATTGCGCCTATACTGCTGCTTTTATCCCAATATAAAGCACCCAGAACCGGGACAAAAAGACCCGATACCATAAAAGCATAGGAATACAGCATCAGATCCAATACATTGGTCATTGTGGTAGCAATAAGCAGGGCAAAAATACCGATAACCAATGTGGTAACCTGGGAGAACCGTAAAAAAGTATCACTATCGTGATCTACCTCTTTAAAATAGCCAATAATATCTGAAACTGTATTTCCCGATGCCGCCATCAGGCAGCTATCGGCCGTAGAAAGAATAGCTGAAAAATAGGCACTCATCATAATACCCATAAGTCCAACCGGCAATATTGTTCTTAATAACATTGGAAGACCGGTTTCGGGATCGGTATCCGATACATCGGCTGCACCGAGATATTCGAACATCCCCTGTGCAGCTCCTACCTTTGCAAAAAGTCCGAGAGATACCCCCATAAAAGCCATAATCGGCCATTCAAATACACCAGCCAAATACCACGCTCTTTTAGCTGTTTTTTCATCGTTACAGGCATATATACGCTGGTAGAGGGTCATCCCCACAAACCAGATGGGAATAATGGTAGCTCCCCAATAGACCACTCGCTGCCATGTTAAATTTCCCATCGATAATAGGGCCGGATCTACATTTTGGGTTATGCCTTCCCATCCTCCAACAGCTGTATAAGAAAGTGGAACTCCAATAAAAATCAGGCCTAGCATCAAAATAGTCCATTGTACCGTATCGGTATAAATTACGGCTTTGAGTCCTCCCATGACGGTATATAATACCGCCACTGATCCCATAATTATAAGTGCCGTCTGAAGATCAAGATCAGCAAAAGTCCCCGTAGCTAATTTTGCACCGGCTAAAATCTGGGAACTGGTAAATCCTGCGTAACCTACTGCGGAAATAATTCCGGCTACAAGGGCTACTTCAGGAGTAAAATAATGTTTGAATATTTCCGGGAAGGTAAAAGCTTTGTCGAAGACAGGATTTCCCTTCACTTTTGGAATGAGAAAAACGGCAGCCAGCCATGCGCCTATCAGGCCGGTGAAAAGCATCCAGGAACCCGATATTCCCATCACAAAACCGAGTCCCCCCAATCCTATGGAAAATCCGCCACCTACATCAGTAGCTACAACCGACAGACCAATATGGAGGCTGCTCATATTACGCCCCCCTACATAGTAATCATCTGCTCCTTCATTTCTGTTCAGGAAGAAGAAACCAAATCCCAACATCCCTATCATATAGCAGATAAAGATCGTTAGGTCAATCCAGTGCATAATTATTTAATCCAAACGTTGGATTTCCATCTAATAAAAAAACCCTTGAGCTTTACACTCAAGGGTTAAAATTTATTGCGTGTTAATATAGGCTTTCCTTAACAGAATATCCAAATATGATACCTTTGTTACCTTCCTCCATTAGCTCAGGTTATATATTGTTAAACGATATACCGCGGCAACGTTGATGGTATTTGCACAAGAACTTCATAATTCATGAAATTACGCATTTCGCTAAAGGAGGAAACGGTCATTTCCTGATCTCCCTGTTTCCCTATAATAACCACCTCATCTCCTTTCTGTACGTTTGGGATATCAGTAATATCAACAGTCAATAGGTTCATATTAACCAAGCCGGCTACAGGTGCTCGCTCTCCATTAATAAGCACAATACCTACATTGGTCAAATTACGACCGAAACCATGTGAATAACCAATGGGCACCGTTGCTATTTGTTGGTCACGACTGGTTAAATAGGTATTGCCATAGCCCACAAACTCCCCCGCCGGAACTTTTTTAGTGCTCATCACTTTGCTTTTCCAGCTTATAACTCTTTTCAGCGGGTCTTCGTGCTTTTCATTGACATCCGGATGTCTTTTTACAAAATTCATATAAGTTTCCCGGTTAGGCCAAAAACCATACTGAGCAATCCCAATCCGAACCATATCCATAATGGTATCTGGATAATTCAGGGCCGAAGCTGAGCAAGCCGAATGTATTTGCTTTGCTTCGATTCCCTCCTCTTTAAACCAGGAGCAATATTCATCAAAGTTTTCCATCTGTTTTTTAATGCGGACGTAATTTCCCACACTTTCAGCACCGGCGTAATGCGTACATAATCCATCTACTTCCAGATACTTGTGATTTTCCTTCAGCATCTGAACCGCATCTTCAAATTGTTCGGGAGCCAAGCCAAGCCGGTTCATACCGGTTTCGAGATGCAGATGGATACGAGCGGGCTTGCTCAATCGACGAGCTTCTTCGATCGCAGCCTTAAGCCTGTCTAGCTCAAAAATAAAGAAAGAGACCTCATGCTCAATGGTCCAGGCAATTACTTCATTGCTTATCATACCCATAATCATAATATGGGTACTGGAATGTGAGGAGGCTCTTTGCGCTTTACGTGCTTCATCAGAACTAAACACCGAAAAATGACGAACTCCGCAATCTTCAGCCATTGGGACAAAATATTCGATGCCGTGGCCATATGCATTACCCTTTATAACTGAGCTGAATACTACATCTTTACCAATATAATCTCTAAGAAAAAAAATATTTTGTTTAAAGGCCGCTTCATTCAATTCAATGTGTGAAGGGTAGAACAGATCTTTCATTACTCCGATATCGTTTCTTTAATAATTTGCATAAACATTTTTACTCCACTCATAATAATTTCATCAGGGAAATCATAGTTTCCAGCGTGCAGGGGTGGATGATTCTCCCCGCTTCCCAACCCGAACATTGCTCCGGGAATTTCTTTCAAAAAGTATCCAAAATCTTCGGACCAACTAAATGGAAGTTCCTTCTGTAAAACCTTGAGATTCTGTTTTTCAGCACTTTCGCATATTATTTTTACGGCCTGACTATCATTCACCGTGGCTGTAAAAGGCTCCACCCAATCATGCTTCATCTCTAAATTATAGGTCGAAGCCAGTCCTTCAGCTATCTGCATGCATCGATTTTGCAGTTTATTCAAAACGTCATCATCATAGGTACGCAGGGTTACTCGTACGGTTGCTTCACCCGGAGAAGTACCATAGGCTTCTTCTCCCAATTCAACATTGACAATCGTTACTTTGACCGCCTGATCCAGTGACGCATAGAATTGGGATACTGATGAAAGTGATTGTATGAGCTGCCCTACAGCCAGTACCGGACTTTTCCCTTCTTCAGGATGAGCTGCGTGGGATGTCTCGCCAGAAAAATGAATAGCTAACCCCGCTGAGGCGGCTGCAAAGGTTCCTTCCCGAATTACTACCTGATGTTTTTCATATCCCGGCAGATTATGAAGTGCAAAACAATACTCCGGATTTAAACCTCGGAATTTTTGATCCTCCAAAACAGCCCTAGCTCCCTGTCCCGTTTCTTCAGCCGGCTGGAAAAGCAGAGAAACCTGCCCTTTTGAAAGCCCTCTGTCTCCCAACATCTCAGCCACTCCACATACGATACTCATGTGTCCATCATGCCCGCACTTGTGTCCCACGCCCACCTTCCGGGACTTATAGGAAGCGTCAATTTTATCCTTAATAGGCAAGGCATCAAGCTCACAGCGCAGTAAAATGTGCGGGCCGTCTGCCTCTCCTTGGTAGGTTGCTAATATCCCGTGTCCTCCGATATTGGACTGGATATCATCCGGATTAGCATGCGATAAAAATTTCTGTATTATTTGGGCCGTTTGTTCTTCTGAGCCCGAAATCTCAGCATCGGCATGTAACTGATGTCGCAGGTTTTTTAATTCGGATAAATATTTCTCTATTTCGACAGGCATGAGCTATAATTTTATTTCTTAAGCATTCTATAGCAAAAGAATAATAAGTGCATTTTAATGCAGAATTGCCAACGATCTTTTCCCGATCCCCTAAACAATTTTTCCTATAAAAAGTAAGATTATTAAGTGTTAAAAAATTATTTCCCTTCTGTTATTAAGACGGTATCTTCTTAAAGTCATAAATTTCTCAATCCAATAATCACTTACTAATGATTACTACCGAACAAGCAATATCTCTTGAAGATAAATATGGAGCGCATAACTATCATCCGTTGCCGGTAGTGTTATCCAAAGGAGAAGGTGTTTTTGTTTGGGATCCGGAGGGTAATCGTTACTACGATTTTTTATCAGCTTATTCTGCTGTTAACCAGGGGCACTGTCATCCCCGTATTATTAAGAAACTGAAAGAGCAGGCCGAAAAGCTCACCCTGGTTTCCCGTGCTTTTTACAGCGATCAGCTGGGAGCTTATGAAGAATATATGAGTGACCTGTTCGGTTATGACAAACTTTTGCCTATGAATACGGGCGCCGAAGGAGTAGAGACAGCTATTAAACTGTGTCGCAAATGGTCATACGAAAAAAAGAATCTCACTCCCGAAAAAGCAACCATCATTGTAGCCAAAGGAAATTTCCATGGACGAACCACCAGTATTATTTCATTTTCCAACGACCCGGTAGCCCGAAAAAATTTCGGACCCTATACACCGGGCTTTGTTTCTATTCCCTACAATGATCTTAATGCGCTTGAACAGGCGTTACAAGAAAAAGATGTTGCCGGATTTCTGGTTGAGCCTATACAGGGAGAAGCCGGCGTAAAAGTGCCGGATGAGGGATATCTCACAAACGCATCGGAGCTTTGTAAAAAATACGATACCCTTTTGATTGCGGATGAAATCCAAACCGGCATTGCCCGCACCGGGAAGATGCTTTGTGTCGATCACGAAGATGTTCGTCCCGATATTGTAATCCTGGGTAAAGCTCTTTCGGGTGGTGTTTATCCGGTATCCGCCGTATTAGCTGATAACAATATAATGGAATGCCTCCGTCCGGGTGAACACGGATCTACTTATGGTGGAAATCCACTGGCATGTGCCGTCACCATGGAAGCATTGGATGTAATCCGCGAAGAAAACCTGGCTGAAAATGCCAAAAAGCTGGGAACAATATTCCGTAAGGCCATGGCAGATTTCATTGAAGACTCTTCCCTGGTTAGTCTTGTTCGCGGGAAGGGATTGCTCAACGCTATTGTCATCGATGACAGCCCCGAAAGTAATACGGCCTGGAATATTTGCCTTCAGCTCAAGGAAAACGGTCTACTCGCCAAGCCTACCCATGGAAACATAATCCGATTTGCGCCACCATTGGTAATGACAGAAAAACAGATGCAGGATTGTATATCAATCATTACCGATACGATTAGCACTTATGAAGAAGAACATGGATTAAAGTAAGAAACGTCTAAAAATATGGACTGGGATCTCAATAAAGGGATCCCAATACTGTTCGGGGATCGGGATAGACAGAAAGAGCTTCTTCATGGTTTCCTTCCGCCACTACCCCGGGCATATCTGCCTTTCCAGGGTCCTCTACCGACAGTTGAAAATGAAGATGTGGGACCCATCCGCCGTTAACCTCCTCGCTGCCAAGCTCTGCAATTTTCTGTCCGCCTGTAACGCTCGCCCCCACACTAACCTTTTCAAGAGATTCTTTTGACAGATGCCCGTATAATGCAAAGAGAGTCGTTTCTTCTATTGAATATTTGACTACTATCGTCGGTCCGTAATCACCAAGCTGGTCGTTATCCCTCATATAGACGACCTCTCCTTCATAAAACGAATAGACATCGGCTCCGGTTTTAGCCCATATATCAATGCCCATATGAATATTGCGACGGCTCTGATATTGAGGAGTAACATACATCTCGCTTCTTTGCTCATTATATCGGCCTACTCCCCACTTCTTCGATCGAATAAACTCGGGATTATAGCCATTGGTAAAATCAAATACAAACATTTCGTCAGGATAATCCATAATCCTGGCGAAATGCGTATTCGAAAATTCAAGCTCTGTCATTCTCTTTTCAATGACTATTCTGGTTTCCAGCTTCTCATCTTCTCTCCAATTACCTCGCGCAGACGACTTACCGGTACGCGGTCCTGGGTCATATCGTCGCGATAACGAATAGTAACGGTATCTTCTCCCTCAGATTCCACACCATCGAAATCAACGGTGATACAGAAGGGCGTTCCGGCTTCATCCTGGCGGCGATAACGTTTACCGATAGAACCAGACTCATCATACAGCACATTGTAATCTTCGCGCAGATCGTGCTCAATTTTGTGCGCGAGATCCTGCAGCTTATCTTTTTTGATAAGTGGAAAAATTCCAATTTTCGTTGGTGCGATCTTTGGATTTAGCTTTAACACCGTACGAGTATCTCCATCCACCTCTTCTTCGCGATAAGCATCACAAAGCACCATCATTACGGCGCGATCCAATCCAATAGACGTTTCAATGACATAGGGTGTATAACGCTTCTGCTTCTTTTGATCGTAATACTCCAGCTTTTTCCCGGAATACTCATGGTGTTGACTCAAATCAAAATCTGTTCGATTGTGTACCCCTTCCACTTCCTGCCATCCTATGGGATATTCATATTGAATATCGGCAGCAGCCTCCGCATAGTGAGCCAGTTTATCTTCCGGGTGGGGATGTGTACGTAATTTACGCTCTCGGATACCCAGTTCTTTATGCCAATCCAATCGCTCACTCAACCATTTTTCATACTCTTCGCCATCGGTACCGGGCTCCACAAAATACTGCATCTCCATCTGCTCAAACTCCCGCATTCGGAAGACAAACTGCCGGGCAACCACTTCATTACGAAAGGCTTTTCCCACCTGTGCAATACCAAAAGGAATTTTTTGGCGAGCAGTATCCATAACATTTTTAAAATTCACAAAAATCCCCTGTGCTGTTTCAGGACGCAGATATACAGCATCATCATCGTCTCCCGAAGAGGTCGCACCAAATTGAGTTTTAAACATCAGGTTAAACTGACGCACATCCGTCCAGTCAAACGCCCCCGATTCAGGTGCCCGGATCTCATTTTCTATAATTAGCTTGTGAAGATCTTCGCACAGACCTTCGCGCGTGCCCGTCGTATCAAGCTGTTCCTGAAGTTTATCAGCTTCTTCTTCCTTACCATCTTTACGAAGTTTTGCGATATGTTCTTCTATTAGCATATCTGCCCGATACCGTTTATTGGATTGTTTGTCATCAATCATCGGATCGTTAAACCCGTCTACGTGTCCGCTGGCCTCCCACACCTTGGGATGCATAAAGATAGAAGCATCGAGCCCGACAATGTTGTCGTGGTATTGGGTCATTACCTTCCACCAATGATCCCGAATATTACGCTTTAGTTCGGTTCCCAGCGGACCATAATCATAAACGGCCCCCAAACCACCATATATTTCTGAGGATTGATAAATGAATCCGCGGGCTTTTGCCAGCGAAACGATAGTTTCTAAATTTTCGAGTTCAGTAACGGACATGTAGCTACAATTTCTTTGTTATTTGATGCAATTCAAGAATGCTCAAAGATAGAAAAAAATATGTCTTTAATTAATGATTAAGATTTAATGATTTTATTGCGATATTTAGCACCGTTAATCGCAGCAAAAAATAACCTGATGAAAAATCTTAACGTTGGAATCTTAGGCGCCACTGGTGCCGTCGGACAAAAATTTATCCGTTTACTCGAAACCCATCCCTGGTTTACTATAAGTGCACTGGGAGCTTCGAAACGATCTGCCGGAAAAAAATACAAACAGGCGGTCCACTGGATTGAAAAAACCGAGCTACCTTCCAACGCATCAGACATTGTAGTTACTGAATGCATTCCCTCGGAATTCAATAATGTTGATTTTGTCTTTTCAGGATTGGACTCATCGGTAGCCGGAGATATAGAAAAGAGTTTTGCCGAAGCAGGAATACCTGTTATCTCGAACGCAAAGAATTATCGCACGCACGAACAGGTTCCATTATTGGTTCCGGAAGTAAATCCAGATCATGCTGAACTCATCAAAAAGCAAAGTTTCAGCAAGAATGGCGATGGATGGATTGTCACCAATCCCAACTGTGTTTCGGTACCGCTTTCCATGTCCCTCAAACCACTGGATGATGCCTTTGGCATTGACTCAGTTGTTGTAACTTCCATGCAGTCGATTTCTGGTGCGGGATATCCCGGGGTACCCAGCCTTGATATTTTGGCAAATATTGTACCCTATATTGGTGGTGAAGAAGATAAAGTGGAAAATGAATCAACCAAATTGCTTGGCCGTCTGGAAGAAAATAACATCGCATATAGAAAATTTCCTATCCAGGCAACGGCCGTACGGGTTCCAACGGTCGACGGACATTTGCTTTCAGTTTCAGTATCACTGGAAACCAAACCTGAGAGTATAGAAGAAGTGCGAAAAGCTTTTAGCGATTGGAAAAATCCTATTGGCGAACTTGACCTCCCGTCCTCACCTGAAACTCCCGTGCGTTTATATGAGGAAGACCGCCACCCTCAACCGCGGCTTCATGCAGATCGAGAAGGCGGCATGCAAACTGCAGTGGGACGTCTAAGAAAAGGAAAAGTTATGGATATTGGCTATGTGACCATGGCTCATAACACTATCCGCGGAGCAGCCGGAGGAGCCATTTTGAATGCAGAGCTATTGGCTGCTAAAGAGTATTTAGGATAGTTTCCATAATTTTATAACCACATAAAATTTATCTGAATCGGAGTATCGTGCCTCATTTTTGGTAGCGGTATCTCCGATTCAATTTTTCTACTCCTCCATCCTATCAAGTTTATATTCGGATAACCTCATGCGGGCATGAGAAATTATTTTTTGCGCTTCATCCCGATCCCTACGCTTTATTTCAAGTGTACGACTCCCCGGCTCTGTGCCCGGAAGTCCGTTAAAAGCATCCATCGAGGTCCCCTCTAATATAATTTTACCCCTGAACCAACCCTTTTTAAAGGTGATTTCCTGTAAATTATCAAAGGGAATTAAAATAGTTGATACTCCTGATTTAATCATCCCCAAAAAACTATCCTGCTCTTCATATTCTATCTTTAATCCTTTCTCTTCTAGACCAATGAGTCCCTGTACTTCTTTCAGGCCATGAAATATATTTGTGATTTTAAACGGCACCGTCTGGCTATCAATCATAGGAATACAATTTTCTACTTATAATTTCTTACCAAGCATGATATAAAAAAAATCTAAAAAAATTTTGTAAGGATTTGCCTCTGAAACGTACTTACTAATAGAACGTTTGGAAGAGAACGTATAAGCCGTTGAAATAGAGAGCAATCAAATGTCCTTCCGGGATGAGTCGGTTGAAAGCTGGCTCATCCCCTTTTTAAGTTCAAGGCCATTTATGAGGGACTCTCCTTTTCTACCTTTTACAAATCAAGAGATTTAAATATAAGTAATATGTTCAACAATAAGACCCGACTATGTCTGTTGCTGATTTTTATTTTGACGATTCCTTCAATCGGTTACGGGCAATCCGTTAATTTCGAAGATGGTTTTGAAGATGGAGATTTTACAGAAAATCCAACCTGGACTGGCGACGATAGCCTTTATACTGTTACCTTGGAAGAAGAAAATCATCTCCTGCAACTCGATGGCAATGAAGGGGACAACCCTGCCTATCTCTCCGTTCCCTCAACCTCAATAACCGGAAGCTGGGAATTCTATATCAAACTCGACTTCTCACCTTCCAGTGGTAATCGTGCTGATATCTTTCTAATAAGTGATATCCCGGATCTAACAGGACCCGTTAACGGTTATGCTTTGCGCGCCGGTGAAAATGGTTCTGGTGATGTTTTCCATATTGTGCGATACGACAACGGCTCTGAGGAAGAAACTATCCTTTCCGGCACCACTGATATAAGCAGCGGAGGTGCATTCAGGATTAAGGTTAGCCGGACTGCAGGCGGTGTATGGACCTTGGAGGTAGCCGAAGGATATGATGGTATTGTATCTCCGGAAGGGGGTAGCGGGACAGATATAAATTACACTACTTCCAGTTATTTTGGGGTTCGCTCTACTTATACTTCTACCCGATCAGATAAATTCTTTTTCGACTTTAAAATTGACCTCCCGCCTTTTGCAATCCGCAAAACAGAAGTGACTGACAATACAGTAGACGTCACTTTTAATCGTCCATATGATCAGGCTACGATACAAACTACGGACTTTTTTATCAATAATGAGATTGGGTCCCCTGTTTCCATAAATCATACCGACTCGGTGACCGTAACACTGAACTATAATAATGATTTACCGTCGGACGAATACATTCTCACGGTCGATAATATAAGTGATTTAAATGGTGAAACCATTGCAAACTCAGCCGACTCCTTTATTGTATTTGGAGATTTTAACCCACGGAATATAATTATAAACGAATTCGTATATGATCCACCTTCTGATTTTAGCGAATATATAGAAATAAAAAACAGATCGAATAAATACCTGAGCCTTCAGAATTGGGTCGTCGAAGATGAAAGCGGTGCAGCTACCATTTCAAATGAGGAGCTTGTGCTGGAACCAAATGAATTTATGGTGTTATCCTCGGATACTACTACCCTATTTAATACTTTCGGCAATCAGCCTTATGTACAGGTATGGTCTTTACCGGCACTTAATAATGCAGGAGACGCTATCAAATTATTAACTGCTGAGGGGGAAATTGCCGACTCTCTATATTACACTTCTATTTGGGGT
>JBEPXF010000018.1:0-21261 GCA_041642075.1 Fodinibius sp. | reverse complement strand
ATTGACTATGGCCGTACGCCCATGAATAAAGGCTTTCATGATAGTATCGTTGAAACCAAGCTGTTCATCGGAACCGTTGGAATATTTGCTCCAGAAGCGAAGCTCATCTGTTCGCGATTCAGGCCAGTCAGATTCAAAATCTACCGGAGCATCGAAATAGCCATAAGCTTCATCAAAGTGGTGTTCTTTGGTTGTATAGTTAGCTCCTTCTTCGGTTTCGGTGTTTTCAACATCAGGACCAATTTTTCTATCGGTCAGGTATTGATTGAAAATTTGATGATAAAAAACCGCGCCCATCAAACCCTTTTCAACCAGCTGGGTAAACTCGCGTCCCTTTTCGTCAACCAAAATATCATTACCGCTATTCTCGCGTTCCAAGAGTCCGGCAATGCCATCCTCTGCGCGAATACCGGCACTGCCATTTTCGCTGGCGGTCTCGGCATCGGCAAAAATATCTTCAAAAAGATTGTTATCGAGGTCGGGACCAAATGTTTTGTTCTTGAGTTGTTTTTCAGACTCAAAAGAGAAATTGCCACCGCCATCGCCGTCGGTATTTTCAAACATGTCGAGAAGGGCTTGTTCAGAAATAGTTTCGCCCTCGTGCGTTGTTGCGATGTATGCTTTCATTTCTTCAACCATATCCAGACGGTCGGTTTGACCGGGATATGCGACCGACGATTCACCGTTCCGAGTGAATTCATAAGTTTCGGGAGGTGTAATGGAAGGGTCGTCAGTATCACTGTTGCTAACATCACAGGAGGATATCAACAGGGAAAGTACTAAAGCTGGGAACAATAATTGGGTGAGCGTTAAGCGATGCATTTTTCCTAATTTTTATTTGAATTAATTCTAATTAGTCACGGGAGAAATTAATAACTATATAGACTAATTCTAAATAAAAATTATTTTTTTGTCAGCCTTTTCTGCTGGTGGTTTTGACCCTAAAACAATTACCTGAAAGAAAAGACGTCCATAAGTTGATTCAGCAATCCATTGCCTACTACTGATAACTTATCTTGTCGGCCCAGAGATAAGAAGCGCAACATTTTTCTCATTTCTACGAGCAGGTAGGGGGGATCAGTGACAAGCGTATCATTTGAGATGATGTACTCCCAGTCCAAAGGTTTGTCAAATGTAATGCCGTTACTCTCCATTGTTTGTTTGTATAGATAGGCAACCAAACCATAACCGATGGTTGTGGGATGGATACCATCCAGGCTGAAGAGCCCTCCTTTATATACCTTGCCGGTATCACGATCTATGCGCAGGTAGTCTGTGCTGAATTTAGGGTCGTCCTCATCAGCTACAAGATGCTCGGTCATAGGATGATCATTCATAGCATCACGAAAACTATCGGGATATCTGATTTTCATCCGTCCACCGAGGCGGCGACGGGCAATACTGCTTAGGTATTTGTTTAAAGGGACTGTTATCCATCCGTATTCTTTGGCCACCTGACGTATGATTTGATTATATTCATCCACATGCTGGTCGAGTTTGATAGCCTGCTCTTTTGTTAGATAGGGATGCTTATCTGGATTAAAATCTTTATCCCATATCCAGAAGCGAGTATAGTAATCGAAGTATCCCGAATGACCTCTTCGCGATTTATCGGAGTTAACGCCCCGTGAAACGGGTGGTATGGTTACATAAGGGATCGTCTGGGTAATAATACGCTGAGCTCCTATTTTACTAACTTTTTCGGCCAGCGCTCGATATTCTTTCTCAAAGTGCTCTGGACGATATACCGTATACTGCCTTTCTGAAGGAAAGTTTTTCAGATCTTTATCTTCTGAGAGAATAAACTTGAGGTCTGAAACAGCACCGATAATATTATTATGTCCCATCGTGACGATGAGATTTTCAATCCCACCGTTGTCTTGCAGATACTGAATGTTTTCGATCTGAGTTGCATGAGAAAATTTTTTACCCAGCGTGGGATTCAGTACTAGCCCTGCTGTTACATACATAGCGTGATCAGGTAACATATCAAAAATTGAATACGTATCGGGACGGGTCCTGACAAATCGCCGACTCAAATTTTCGGTAACCATCCAGGCGTCATTCATGGCGAATCCCCATACCGATTGGTTATGGTAGGGTTCTTTTTGTTTGGTATTATTGAGTGGTTTCAGCTCTCCCTCCCAATACCTCTTAATTCTCCGCAGGGTGGAATAAATATTTGAAAGGGCAGGAAGGTACTCATTCCACTCAATGGTATCCCCATACTTATCAGAAAGTCCCCGTACCAAAATTTCTAAATTTAAAGGGATACCAGCTTGGGCTGTAAAAAGTGGTTGGGTAAAGTCCGGAGATGGCTCCCAGCAGTTTCGCAAGAAATTGGGAAAGTTAAGATCTGTGCGATAGACACCACCGTTTTGAAAGCCTTGGCTTAGGCTGTCTCCAATTACCGCCAACTTGTGTTTCGGTTTTGAATTAGTCACTTATAAAAAAGGAGAGCTTTTATTAAAACTGTAGTCTAATTTTCTGTTCGAGTTCCTGAGAATATATAGTATCTTTGAGGGCATTTTCCAATTTGAAGGTAGTGAATAGATGACCAAAAAAGAAAATAATCGATTAGAAGCTTTTCGCAAAGCTAGAGCCGAAGGGAATGAAAAAGTAATGGAGGCCGATAATCTTGGCCTTAAACGCTTTTTTAATCTTGATGCCAATGCCTATAAGGATGCGGCCTTGCCAGGAAAAACAAAAGAACTGCTGGGGTTAACCGCCTCTGCTGTGCTGCGCTGTAACGATTGTATTGATTACCATCTGGAACAATGCGCCAAGGCTGGTTATACAAAAGAAGAAATAGTAGATGCCATGAATGTAGCCCTTGTCGTAGGCGGTAGTATAGTCATCCCACATTTGCGCCACGCTTTGAAAACGATTGAATTATTAGAGAAGGAAGGGAGTCTAAAAGAGAAAGAGTAAATGTATGGTCGCACGCCTATTTTTTATAGTAAGTCTGTTTGTGTTGATTGATACACACCTGGCACATTCGCAACAGGCAGATTCTCTTGAAGAGTCGGATGCTATTGTTAGTGCCTTGGTGCCGGCAGTAGGGTATACCTCCACTGCGGGTTTAATTGGTGGGCTTGCGTATAACCGATATAACTATCTGGGTGATATTGAGCCTTTTAAAAATTATCTGAAATCTTCTGCTTTGGTTTCAGTAAAGGGATTAGTAGAAATTAATGGCAGTTATGACCGGACAAGGAACTTTGGAAAGCCAATTCGATCTGTAGTAAGCTTGTACTTCCGCCGATTCCCGAGGGATAATTTTTTTGAAATGGGCAATAACTCAAGCTTCGATTCCCAACATTGGGAGGAAGGTTACTATCATTTTGAATCTATTTCTTTTGGCCTGGATATTAATTTACGCCGCCCAATATATAATGAAGGCAAAAAGAAAAAGCGTCTGGATTTGATGGGAGGTATTCAAACTGGTTATTATATACCCTATATCAACAAAGACCCCTCTTCTTTTTCAGAAGCCGAACCACTTGGCCAGCAGGGAGGGTGGCTCAATTTTGTCAAGGCCGGATTGGATTGGGAAAACCGAGATCGTGAATTTGACTCCCGCCGTGGCAATAAGGCTGTACTCGAATTGCGGTATGCTCCCGATGCTATTAGTAAATATGGTATGGGCAGTATTTACTTGGATATGAGGCAATATTTTCAACTCTTTAACCAGCTTAAGATCGCAAACCGCCTCGAGGCCCGTCATGCATTTGGTGATATACCTTATTGGGAACTTTCAACGCTGGCTGATGATGATAGTAATGTATTGCGAGGATATACTGCGAATCGGTTCAGAGGCAAATCTTCTGTTGCCTATACATTGGAGTTGCGAAGCTGGGTAGTCCAATTTCCTAATTTCTATAAAATGAAATTAGGTCTTCAGCTCTTTACAGACACGGGGAGAGTCTTTACTGCAGAGAATAGTCTCAATGATTTATTAAAAGGATATAAACAAACCGTAGGATTTGGAGGAGCATTGTCTGTGCTAAGTCCCGATTTTGTTTTACGGGGAGATATTGGGTTTTCAGATGAAGGATCCCAGATTTATGTGGGGGTAGGATATCTTTTTTAGTACTGTAATTAATAATTAATGAAATATAGAGATAGCCATAATGAATCAGGTTATACTACTAACCGCTGCCACTGAAGATACAGAGCAGGTTAGAAAAGTTTTAGTAGAAAACGATATTTTCGTTCTTCAATGTCCGCTGGAACACTATGAATATATTGAGAATGATGATACTATAAATGAAACCTTGAATAACCTGGAGCAGTTCGAAAATATTGTCCATGGCAGCAAGCGCAATGCTCGATTTTTTATTGAGGCGGTAAAAGACCACGGCGTGCTTGAAGAGGCTCGTCAGCAATTAAACTTAGCTCTTGATCAGGAGGCCGCCGATTATCTGGAGGCAGAGGGTATTCCAGCTATTCATCCTCATGCGGAAGGTAAGGCTATTGACCTGATGGAATTTATGCTTCGGGTGCGGCGCATAGGAGACACCCTTTATCCCTGCGGAGATAAGACGGCTGAGGACTTGCCAGGATTTTTGAGAGAGCTTGACATTCCCGTGCAGGAGCTTGTGCTTTTTACATTGGAAGGACCCGGTAAAAGTAAGCTCGAAGAATTTCGAAAAAAGATCAGCGAGCAGGAACCTGATACAGTTATATTTCATTCCCGAAGATCGGTTAATAGGACGTTAGCAGCTTTTTCAGGCTTGGCTTTTCAGGATGTAAATATCGTGACAGGAGATAAGGCAGTAACTGAAAAATTGGAAAAAGAAAATATAAAAACTGATGTACAGGCTGAAGGAAGCTGGGAATCGATTATAAAAAGGGTTCTAGAACTATGAGAAAACAGGACAAAAACAAAGAATTATGCTTGTTAAAAATGAATAATTGACCTTTTTTAAAAGAGAAAAAAAGTTATAGCTTTCAGTTATAAGAAGAAATTGGGGCATTTAAACTTAAAACTAAATAAGCTTCTTTATATATAAGAAATACTTCCTTTCTATGAGTTATGAAATTTCAACTTTGCTTCTCTATTTATCTGGAAAACGGGTGATGTATTTAATTGGATGGCTCTTTATTGTATTTTGTGTCAGTACCACTTCACTTATTGCTCAAGATAATAATGAGAGTTTTCAAAATGGTACTACAAGGGTCTACATAGATTGTGATTCATGCGATTATAACCACATACGCCGTGAAATTACGTTTGTTAGTTATGTTCGCGATCCGAATTTAGCTGATGTACATGTGTTTATCACGGATGAAAGCACAGGTGGAGGAAGACAATACGAGTTTACCTTCATTGACCAAAGAGAATCTAACGATACCGAATATAATTTTACCCATTCTATAGATCGTAATGCTTCGTCAGATGAAGTAAGGGAGAGTTTAAATGGAGTACTTGAAATAGGACTTGCTCCTTTTGTGATGCAAAGGTCTGATCCTTCATTGTTTTCTTTAACATACGAGGGAAAAGAAGATGAACAGGGAGTAGGAGGGGAACTGGATGATCCCTGGAATTACTGGGTGTTTGAAATTTATGCAGGAAGTTTACGGCTCGATTTGGAATCAAATCAAAAGGAATTTGATTCCAGATGGGGGTTTTATGCCGATCGGGTAACGGAGGAGTGGAAAATACGATTAAGACCCTATTTTAATTATGAGTATGTAGAAATTGACAGAGATGAAGAAGAGGAGCCGGTAACCAGTAGGCGCCATCGCCATGGTTTCGACAGTTATCTGATTAAGAGTTTGAGTGATCACTGGTCAGCAGGGATGTATGCAGACTATATTACCCGTAATGATCGCAATTTACGGCATCGGGTTCGCTTAACCCCGGGTATCGAATACAACATTTTTCCTTATCAAATGGCTACCAGGAAGGCCATAACCTTTACTTATCAGGTTGGATATGCCTATGCTGATTATTATGAAGAAACAATTTTCCAGAAAAATAGTGAAAACCTACTTAATCATGAGCTTTCTGCTTCAGTCCAAATTCAACAGCCTTGGGGAGAGATCCAGGGAGGTTTGGAGGGTTCTCACTATTTCCATGATTTTGCCCATAGAAGCGCAGAACTCTTTGGAAATATTTCGGTTCGTTTAACGGAGGGGCTTTCGCTTAATTTTTATGGGGAGTTTGAAATGATTCGGGATCAGCTTTCCCTGCCAATTGGAGATACCTCACTTGAGGATGTGCTTTTGCAACAAAGAGAATTGGCTACTGATTTCTCTCTTTCAGGATCTATTTCGCTCTCTTATACTTTTGGATCAGATTTTGCTAATATAGTGAATACCAGATTTTAATTTATGTTATTTCGTTCCAGCAGGAAATTATTTTTTGAATATTCAATGTTAGTGACTTTTCTGGCAATAGTATTTTTGCTTCTAAGTATTGCCGATAGTTTTGGACAGCAAACTAATGTGGATACAAACTCTACCAGTTATTGGGTACATGGTGGTACATCTATTAATAACCTGGGAGTGGGGATTCAAGGAGGCTTTTCTGTCGATTATAATCAACATGTTTTTTCATTGCGTACCGTTAGTACTGATCAATCTTATGGAGCAGAAACATGGGATGTTGCCTTGTTATACGGACGAAGTGCAACATTTCGTTCATGGTATGTTGCAGCTGGGGTAGGAGCGGCGGTAACCGGTGGTACAAAATATTCCGGACTTTTTGGAAGTGGCGAGGGTACTCCTATGGAAACTATGTTGGGCTTTCCGTTAGAAGCTAATCTTTTCTGGCAACCAACCAATTTTGTGGGTCTGGGAGTTTATAGTTTTGCCAATGTAAATACTGAGCATCCATTCGGAGGAATAGGACTCTCAGTTCGTGTAGGAAATTTACAATAAGATTCACTATTTAATTTGCAAGCTGTAGAAGAGGATTACAGAAAGCAGTTTAATTAAATAAGCTACTTGAATGTAACGATGGTACAGCCGGCGCCGCCTTGATGAATAGGAGCCATTTTATAACTTTGGACTTCTTTGCGATTATCCAAATAATCGTGTACGAGCTCTTTTAAAATTCCTTCTCCTTTTCCGTGAATGATATGGACCTCGTTTCGTCCCGAAGCAATTGCATTATCTATGTAATGCTGTACTTCTTTTATGGCTTCTCGGCCTCGCATACCCCGGATTTCTATTTGGGGTTTTACTACTTTGTATCGATCACCGTCAATAAAATTAACTTTAATTTTCTGTTTCTTTTTCTTCTTAGACCCATCTTCAACCTTAACCAGGTTTTTGTATTTTGTTTTAAGTCGAAGTCCCCCCGCAGAGATTACTGCCTGTTTCCCGTTAATTTCTTTTAACTCTCCTGTAGTATTTGCGTCTTGCAACCGTACCCGGTCACCCACCTTTGGTTTTTCTTCGGAGTCCTGAAATGGCTGTGCTTCCTCTTCCCCTAAAGATTCCAGTTCGTTATCTACCTGCTCCCTGAATTCTTCAACATCTTTTCGCGCCTGTTTGATTGTGTCCTTGTCTTTTTCCCCTTTTTTTACAATCCGTTCTACCGCCTCCTCAATTTTTTTATTGGCGGAATCCATAATATGTTTAGCCTCTTGGAGGGCTTTCTCACGGATTTCCTTCTTCTCTTTCTCAATAGCCGATCTCTTTTCTTCATAGCGATGCCGCTCTTTCTCAGTTCCGGCTTTCAGTTCGTCATACTTCTGTTTCAGCTCTTCGGCTTCCTGGGTTTTCGCTTCCAGTTCTGAAATTAATGTTTCCATTTCGCCTTTGGCTTCTCCCAGTAGGTTACGGGCACGGCTAAGCAGCGTATCCTGCAGCTGCATGCGCTGCGCTATTTCAAATGCATAGCTGCTACCCGGTACTCCTTTTTTGAAGCGATAGGTGGGAGAGAGCGTATCCTGATCAAATTCCATTGATCCGTTAACGGCCTGAGGATGATCATGGGCAAAAAGTTTGAGTGATCCGTGATGGGTTGTTACCAGAACTTTGGCATTTCGCTCAATCAGCTGTTCAATTAAGGATTGAAACAGTGCCCCGCCTTCTTCGGGATCCGTCCCGGCTGCCGCTTCATCAATAAGAATCAGGCTGTGTTCATCCGCATGATCAAGGGTATGTTTCATCCATTCAAGACGTGATGAAAAAGTACTAAGGTCGTTCTCAATAGATTGGTCGTCGCCCATATCCACAAAGACATTACTGAAGACAGGAATTTCGGAACTGTCTCGCGCAGGAATGGCAAAGCCACACTGCATCATAAGGCTGCAGAGGGCCAGTGTTTTAAGGGCTACGGATTTACCTCCGGCATTGGGACCTGTGATGACCAGGCAGCGCTCATCTTTTTCCAATTCCATATCCAGTGGGACAATTTTCTCCTGCTGTTTTTTGGGGAGTCCCTTGTTTTTTAACAATAGCAGTGGATTATATGCTTCTTTCAGGTAGAGGTGATTATTTTCTGAGAGGACCGGAACGAATCCATCCAAATCTATAGATAGCTGGGCTTTGGCGGCTATGATATCAATGGTTCCGAGCACTTCCAGGTTTTGCCGGAGATGTTCCCGATGACGGCGAACGGTAGCGGTTAGTTCTTTCAGGATACGTTCGATTTCCCGCTGTTCTTCTGATTCCAGCTGACGGATTTCGTTGTTGATGTTTAGTGCTTCCACCGGTTCCAGGTAAACAGTTTGACCGGAGGATGAGACATCATGAACAAATCCCTTCACCTTGCGTTTGTATTCCGCTTGTACGGGGATTACCATGCGGCCGTTGCGGATAGTGGGTCCTTCATCTGAGGCGCGACCTTGCTTGGAAACGCGACTCATTACGCGATTAATGGTATTGCGAAGGTCATTGCGCTTATTGTTTAATCGCTTGCGAATAGATTGTAGCTGCGGACTGGCATCACTGCGCATCTCTCCGTTTTCATTTAGTACATCCTGAAGAGCATTCTCTAACCCTTTAAGCGGGATGAGACCAACCGAAACCTCTTTGAGTTCTGGATAGTAATCTTCCCGGTCATTCAGGTATGATTTAATACGCCGTGCAGTAACAGAAACCTCCAGTATTTCCATAAAAACGGGCAGAGGAAGTACACTGTTTTCAGCACGTGACTTCTTTAAATGCTCGCGGATATCGTGAAGATTATTCAGTGGGAATGCCGAATCATTTTGAAGCAGATCCATCATCTCTTCGGTTTGTTTGAGCAGCCGATGAATAAACTGGGAATCCGAAAATGGAGTCATTGATGAAAGCTGCTCGCGGCCCATTGGAGAGCGAGCATTCTCAATAGCAGCGGACCGAATCCGTTCAAAGCCAATCTTTTTTGTTAATTGTTGAGGAAATAGATGCATGAAAAGCTGTGGGTATTCTTATTTTCTTAATCCTAAAATAGATCTGTTAAACAGCTGCAGTTTCCTTAAATATAAGCTTATTTAGCTGAAATGATGAATCTAACCTGGCAGAAAGGAGAATACTATAGTTGCAGCTTTTATACAGATAAAGAAAGGGAGTCCCGATCAAAGGACTCCCTTTATAGTTTAGCAATCTATCCCGCAAAAGATACGGGATGGGGAAAACTGATTAAATAATCAGTTGTGGGAGATAAAAATATAGCAATCTTAAAAGGATCACGATCAGCTCTATTTAATCCATAATTTTACGGAGAAAAGCTGGCTGATCGGAATCAGTTTTATCTATTCGTTCACGGCGGTTATTTAATAATTCATCACCTTGTTTCTGTTCACTTGCCTTTTGTTCCTCTTGCTCCTGCTCTTCCTTTTTGTTAAGAGAGTGCACGTTCTTAAGGCCGCGGCGGTGAATAGCCGGCTGGTCCATGTGCTTTAAGTTTTTCTCTCCCTTATAGAAAGGTTCATTGGTAGAAGAGTAACGGCTTTGCCCCGTAACATCGCTTGCTTTAGGAATATCCATGCGACTTGATTTCTTATTTTGAGATGACTGATTCGCTTCCTTCTTATTAGGAGCAATCCGAGCTTCATTACGATTTTCAGCCAGATCAAATCCAGTGGCAATGACTGTAACACGCAGTTCATCATCAAAGCTCTCGTCAAGTACGGTACCGAGGATAATCTCTGCATCCTCACCAGCCTCTTGTTGGATGATACTGGTAGCCGTAGTGGTTTCCTTCATTCCGAGATTAGCCCCAGATGAAATATTTACCAATACATTGCGGGCTCCACGAATACTTACACCATCGAGCAGGGGAGAGTTGATCGCTTCACGGGCAGCAATTTCAGCACGATCTTCTCCCGTAGCATTAGCTGCACCCATGATGGCGGCTCCACCGTCGAGCATGGTGGTGCGAACATCAGCAAAGTCGAGGTTAATAAGTCCAGGCATTAGAATAAGGTCTGAAATACCCCGGGTTGCGTTATAGAGCACTTGGTTGGCTTCTTCAAAAGCTTCCAGCAGTGTTGTATCCTCATCGGCAATATCCATCAGTCGCTCATTGGGAATAACAATAACGGTATCGCTATTCTTTTTGAGTTCTGTAATGCCTTCGTGGGCATATTTCATCCGCTTTGGACCTTCACACTCAAAGGGGGTTGTGATAATACCCACTGTGAGTATACCTTTACGTTTGGCAATACCAGATACCACAGGAGCACCTCCTGTACCAGTACCGCCCCCCATGCCGGCTGTAACAAAAATCATATCGGCACCTTCGATAGCCTCTTCTATTTCGTGTCTGTTTTCTTCTACCGCTTCACGACCAATTTCCGGTCGTGCGCCGGCTCCCAGTCCGTTAGTGAGATTCGCTCCCACCTGGATGGTGACATCTGCCATACTATTCTTGAGGGCCTGTGCATCGGTATTCAGCGCAATATATTCCACGCTGGTCAGGCCTTTATGAATCATATTGTTAACGGCATTGCCTCCGCCGCCTCCAACACCTATGACTTTTATTTTCGCATTGTCTTGACTGTCGATGTCAAAACTGAAACGAGAATTAAGTTTACTCATAATTGACTCCTTGTTTAGATTGCTTTTATTTATTTTGCTACTTGATTGCTATGCTATTATTTAAAGTTCTTTAAACCAGCTTTTCATTCTGTCAGCTAGTCGTTCCATGACCTTTTCTACACTCGATCCTTTGGTAGAAGAAGGTATGATTGCCTCATTTTGAGGTCCGCTACCGGTTTTTATGGCGTGCATAACGAGCCCTACACCGGTGGCGTAAATGGGGTTGTCTACTTCGTCTGTAAGCCCCCCACTGAGCCCTATAGGTTTTCCTATTTTTGCATCCATCCCCAAGACTTCATTAGCCAGGGGACACACATTTTTGATGAGTGATCCACCGCCGCTTAGTACCACGCCAGCACTGAGAGAATCAGCGTAACCACTTCGCTTTACTTCAATAGCCACGATTTCCAGGATTTCTTCCATACGGGCTTGTATTATCTTGCCCAGAATACTTTTTGTAATTTCTTTGGGAGGACGTCCCGCAATGCCGGGAACTGTGATGGCTTCGTCTTCTTCAATAAGATCGATATAGGCTTCACCGTGATTACGTTTCAGCTTTTCCGCTTGATCTTCGAGAACACTCAATCCCATTCGGATATCGTCGGTCACCTTTTTTCCGGCAATTGCTATAACAGCGGTGTGTCGGATGGTATTATCTCGGAATATGGCAACATCTGTTGTTCCACCGCCAATATCTACGAGAACCACGCCCGCTTCTTTTTCTTCTTCATCCAATACAGCATAAGAAGAGGCCAGGGGTTCCAGAATAATATCTGCGACTTGGTAGCCAGCGCGTTCTACGCAGCGATAGATGTTTTTAGCGGCGGAAACCAGTCCTGTAATGATGTGTACTTCCGCTTCCATGCGCATGCCGCTCATGCCTACCGGATCGCTGATGCCATCCTGTCCATCTACTACAAATTCCTGGGGAATCACATGAATAATTTCTTGGTCGGTAGGAAGCATAATTTGCTGGCAGTCTTCGAGCAGTCGTTCGACATCGTCTACCGTAATTTCATTATCCCGGTTGTTAATGGTGATAACGCCCTTGCTACGCATGCTGCGGATATGGTCGCCGGCAATGCCAACATTGACCGAATTAACTTCAATTCCAGATGCCAGTTGCGCCTGTTCAATAGCTGATTGAATAGCATTAACTGTTTTGTCAATATTTACAACCACCCCGCGATTAAGTCCCTCGCTGGGAGCCCGTCCCACACCCAGAATATGAATGCGATCCTGGGGATCAATTGATGCTACGATGGCACATACTTTTGTAGTGCCCATATCTAATCCAACTACAATTTTATCTTCTTGTTCTTCCATAATATTATTCACGTACTTGTTATATGATCATTCATTATTCCCGTGTTACGATCTGTCCTTCAAACCTTAGGTCAATTGATTGCATTTGTTCCATTCCTTTCTGTTTGATGACTTCACCGTAAAAGGCTTCCCAGTTTCGAAGCCGGCTACCGAAGTTATTTTTACCAAAGGTTACTTTCACTCCATTATCATTCGTTAGTGCAACAATTCCATTTTCGGTCCACGCCACTTCACTTATGGTAGCGTTACTAACGGCTCTGTTTTGGAGTTCCATGAGAAAATTTGCGGTCGTTCGGTACTGCGATTGTTTCAAAGTATCACCCGGAGACCCGGTCCTGAACCCGTATAGCAGTGGAACATCCACTGTTTCTCCCAAGATAAAAGGAAGCAGTAAACCCTCTTTATCGATATACATTTCCTGATTGCCGTCAACCAGCATGGCAATGGGCTTCCGTTCTGATATCCGTATGGTGATATTTCCATTTGGTTCTACGTCTACAGCGGCTCTTTCTACATAAGGGATTTCTTCAAACTGGTTGATAATCCCCATTACATTCAGGCTATCGGGACTAATACCCGTAGGGACTTTTACTTCACGAAGCTTTTCCTCTGAAACCAGTTGATGACCTTTAAAACGGACTTCCTGAACCGTCATCATAGAACTCCAGTAGAATCCTGCAGATATGGCAAGTCCAAGTATCAGGATAGCACCAGCTACCCAGGGGAGGGGATTGTTTCCCTTTTTGGCTGATTGCTTTTTGTTATTTGAATTCTTTTTACTCATTCAATTGGTAACGGTTATATATCTTTTTAAAAAGTTTTCCAGCAGATAATTTTATTTCAGCTGCCTAAATGGTTGTAGTTGTTTTAATTCAATTTTGAAATTCCATTTTTCAAATCCTTTATAAAAGCTTCTCCATATTTATAGATATCTCCAGCTCCCATCGTTATCACAACATCACCGGGCTGTACAATCTCTTTCAATTGGTTTGGGAGTTCTTTCTTATCTTCCAGGTAATAAACCTGCCGGTGACCATATTCCCTGGCTGCATCTGCTATAAGTTTACCCGTGACGCCTTCAATGGGTTTCTCGCGGGAAGGGTAAACATCGGTGATAACGCACACTTCTGCATCAAAGAACGAGAGCCCAAACTCCTCATATAGTTCCTGGGTGCGTGAATACAAGTGAGGTTGAAATACAGCGACAATGCGACGTTTTTGCCATCCCTTGCGGGCGGCATCCAGCGTGGCCTGTACTTCGGTAGGATGGTGAGCATAGTCATCTATGACCATTACATCATCTTTATCTGCTTTTAGCTGGAATCGGCGGAATACTCCCTCAAAACGTTCCAGTCCGTTTTTTATATTTGTAAAGTCTATATCAAGTTCCAGCCCAACGGCAACAGCTGCGAGGGCATTTTTTACATTATGTTCGCCCGGTGCCCGAAGCTCAATCCGTCCAAGCTCCTCCCCATCATTTATGACAGTAAAGGTGCTGTTAAAATGATTAACATCAATATTTATAGCCCGGATCTGAGCCTGTGGTGTTAAACCATAGGTAATGGTGCGCCGCTCGATATCTGGAATAATACTTCGGACGTTGGGATCATCGAGGCAGAGCGCGATAGCCCCGTAAAAGGGCACCTTATTCGCAAATTCGACGAAAGCCTCTTTTACATCATCGAGGTTATCATATATATCCAGATGTTCGGCTTCAATATTGGTAATTATGGCCAGTGAAGGATGCAGACGCAAGAAGGTGCGGTCAAATTCATCCGCTTCTACAATGATAATATCGCCTTTACCTACCACCGCATTGGTTTCAGAAAAGCTATGGACTTTACCGCCCACTATGATAGTCGGATCAAAATTACCATCCTGAATAACGTGGCCGATCATGGTGGTGGTCGTTGTTTTACCATGTGTGCCGGCTACACCGACGCCATATTTCATACGCATCAGTTCTGCCAGCATTTCAGCTCGCTTGATAACAGGAATGCCTTTTTCCAGGGCAGTACGGGTTTCAATATTTTCCTCGGCTTTAACGGCGCTGGTGTATACGACTACATCAGCACCTTCAATATTTTGTTCATCGTGGCCAATGGAAATATTTGCCCCCAGATTTTGTAGTCGCTCAATTGTTTCCCCCATTTTAGCATCCGAACCAGAGACGGTATAGCCTTTTTGAAGGAGAATTTCAGCCATACCGCTCATACCTATTCCACCGATACCAACCATGTGAATATGGCGGGTGCGTCCAAATATGGGTTGTGTTTGAATTTGACTACTCATTTTACAGTGATTTCAAAACTTCATCTCAGCCTGTCCGTCAGCTGGCGGATCAGTATCTTCAACTATAGGTTTTCGTTAATTTTAAAATTTCCTTTGCAATAGTATGAGCCGCATCTGGTCTTGCCAGTTTTAGTGCTGCCTGCTGCATTTTTTTAAGCTGGTTTCGATCCGTTATTAAACGATTCACTAAATCAGTGAGGGTATTATTTAGATTTTCATCTTTGATCAGTTCCGCAGCCCCTTCTTTTGCCATTGACTGTGCATTTTTTGTCTGATGGTCGCCAGCCACATTAGGTGAGGGAACCAGTATACTTGCACTTCCGGTTAAGGCCAGTTCTGAACAGGATAATGCTCCGGCCCGACTAACAACCAGATCAGCTGCTGCATATGCCTCGTGCATATTATGTAGAAAATCTGTAAGCAGTAGATTTTCAAATTTCTTAGGTTGAATATCTTCACGCAGCCGATCGTAATAACGGCTGCCGCATTGCCATATAATTTGCAGTTCCATCTCGTCATGGAGTTCTGCAATATGTCCGGACATTACATCATTAATTTTTTTAGCTCCACCGCTCCCGCCTAAAACCAAGAGTACAGGGTGTTCAGACTCAAATCCGAATTCTTTTCGTGCCTTTAGCGGATCAACGTTAGAAAGCGATTTTCTTGTGGGATTGCCCGCTTCTACAACCGTAGCCTCTTCCGGGAAATACTTTCTGGCATCCTTAAAAGCTGTAAAAATCAGCGTTGCTTTTTTGCCAAGCAGGCGATTAGTAACGCCAGGGAAACTGTTTTGTTCCTGTATAACTATGGGAATCCCCATTTGGGCTGCTACCCATCCAACAGGTCCTGCTGCATAACCTCCGCAAGAGATCACTACATCAGGTTTGAAATTTCTCAGGATACTCAGGCTCTGAAAGAGACTGGTTCCGAGCTTAACAGGAAACAGAAGATTTTCTAAGGTCCATCTTCTGTGAAAACCGCTAATCCAAATATCGGTAATATCGTATCCGGCGCGGGGAACAGCTTCCCACTCCATGTGGTTTTTAGTCCCCACAAAAAGTATTTCAATATTGCCATATTCTTCCTGCAACGCATCTGCTATGGCAATAGCAGGATATACATGACCACCAGTACCTCCTGCTGCTATAAGTACGTTGATAGTACCTATAACAGCGGAGTCTGGTCCGTCTGATGATGATATGTCCGTTGAAAAATTATTATGCATAGAACACGGCTTTTTTAGCGCTGCTGTGTTTAGAAATATTCATTAAGATGCCAATCATCATACCTGCAAAAAGGGTACTGCTGCCGCCATAGCTTACAAAGGGCATAGGCAGTCCCGTGACCGGAAGAAGCCCACTGGCAACTCCGGCATTTACAAATCCATATAGTACAATCGTGAGTGTGCAGCCTACCGCCATGAGCACCCCTAGCACATCGGGCGCATTCTTACTTATTTTGGCAATGCCCCGGAAAAGTATAACTCCGAAAATCAGGAGGACGGCTGCTGATCCGACAATACCATATTCTTCGGCGATTATCGCAAAAATGAAATCGTTATAAGGGGCTGGGAGAAAATCCCGCTGCGTACTTTTACCGATCCCAACTCCAAAAATTTCGCCCTGGGCAATAGCCATATGTGCTTGCTGGGCCTGATATCCGCTACCGACATTAAATTCCTCGCTGTTTATTTCTACAATCTGCTCAACATACTGATCGATGCGGCTTTGGCGCTCTGGTGATTGCCAAATAAGGAGGGAGCCCCCTAACAGTCCAATGATAACGAGGGTGCCAAGCTGAAGTACACTTACTCGTCCTACAAACATCACGAGCATTGTAATACCTAAAAGGATAGCTGCGCTGCTGAAATCCTCTATGCCGATCAGTCCACAGGTAATGATTACCCAGATCATCAGGGGTAAGAAACTTCGTTTAAAGTCCTTGATATAATCCTGTTTGTCCTCGATTAGCACTGCCAAATGAATGAGCAGGGCAACGGTAGCAAAAGATGAGGGCTGAAATGAGAATCCGCCGATATCTAAATATCGTTTAGCCCCAAAAACTTCATTTCCGGATATGGCGACAATAATCAACAGTATCCAGCTGGTGATTACGGCCAGACGACTGAATCTGGCAATAGCGTGATAATTTACCTTGGAGATAAAAAGCATTCCCAAGAAAGCAATACCCAGCTTAATGATATGTCCGAATACCAGGCTGCCAGCCGTGGTTTGATTGCTTTCCGCAAAATAGGCGATTGATGAATACACTGCGAGCGTACCAAAAATCATCAGGATGATCACCGATATAAGAAGGACACGATCGCTACCCTGAGTAGGAGTATCCATCTCATCGGGATCGGTGCCCATGATTGAGGAAATACTTTTATTTGGCGTTGTATATAACATAAAGTTTTGTTTTCAGCCTGCAGCTTTTGGCTATCTCATTATATCATAATAGCTGAAAACTGAAGGCTGATTACTTTCTAAAGTCGATTTACTGCTTTTTTAAATTCATTGCCACGGTGTTTATAGTTGTCATACATATCGAAGGAAGAGCAGGCGGGGCTCAATAATACCGCTTCTCCACGCTTGGCTCCCTGTTTTGCCGTTCTGACGGCTTCATTCATGTTGTCAGCTTTTTTAAAATGTGGAACGACCGTTTGAAGTTGTTCTTCAATCAGAGGTGTTGCTTCTCCAATAGCTATAATTGTATGTACCTTTTTACGAATTTGATCCACAAGTTCACCGTAGTCATTTCCTTTATCTCTTCCGCCTAAAATAACCGTTAAGGGCACGTTAAAGCTGTCTAACGCATACCATACCGCATTGATGTTAGTCGCCTTGCTGTCATTGACATAACTGACACCGTTGACAGTCCGAACGTGTTCCAACCGATGTTCGACCCCTTCGAACATGCTTAGGCTTTCGCGAATAACATCACTTTTGATTTCCGATGCCCGCGCGGCTAGTGCTGTAGCGAGGCCGTTATTTAGATTATGTTTGCCAGAAAGCTTTACATCAGTTGTAGGCATTAGAACCTCTTCCTGTTGATTGAATTTTAGAATTATATTTTGATTTCGAACAAAGGCCCCATTTCCATCGACGATTTCCTGCTGGTCGGAAAAGGGCAACAGTTTTGGATGACGTTCTTTTTTTTTAAGAGATTCAACATACTTCCTGATAGTTGAATCTTCATAATTATAGATAAACCAGTCATCAGCAGATTGATTCTCCGTAATGCGAAACTTTGAGGCCGCATAGCTGGAAAAATTTTGATTGTAGCGGTCCAGATGGTCCGGGGTAATGTTTAATATTATGCTAATATGCGGCTTGAAAGTATCAATATGATCAAGCTGAAAACTGCTGACCTCCAGCAGAATGTCATCTGCCGTATCGGAGGTAACCGCCTCTGAAAAGGCATAGCCTATATTGCCGGCTGTTTCATGACTAATATTGCCCAGCGACCAAGTATGGTCGAGCCAGCTTGTAACGGTTGTCTTGCCATTGCTCCCGGTCACCGCTGTAATGGATGCATCAGTAAACCAGCTGGCGATCTCTATTTCAGAGAATATATTTTTACCGGATTCGAGGTAATGCTGTACTACTGTAGCCTCGGTAGGTACGCCCGGACTCAATACCACAAAATCTCCTTTTTGAGCCTGTTTGGTATGCCCTTTTTCTTCAAAGGGGATATTATGCTTCTCCAGCTTCTTTTTGATTGAAGGAGTAATCGCACCATGATCGGTTACGAATACGGATGCCCCTTTCTGCTGCAGTAAAACGGCAGCAGCGAAGCCACTGCGAGCAGCTCCTATCACAACGATATGTTTATCAGTTATATCTATCATCGCAGTTTTAGGGTTAAGAGGCTCAGAATTCCAAGGAGAACGGCAATGATCCAAAAGCGAACTACAATTTTAGATTCCGGCCAACCCTTTTTCTCAAAGTGGTGGTGAATCGGGGTCATTAGAAAAACTCGTCGCCCTTCTCCGTATTTTTTCCGTGTATATTTGAAATAAGTTGTTTGGATAATGACTGATATCGTTTCGATAAAAAAGATGCCGCAAACAATCGGTAGTAAAAGTTCTTTATGGAGCATGAGTCCAAGAGCACCAAAGGCGCCCCCGAGGGCCAGCGATCCGGTATCTCCCATGAACACGGAAGCTGGATACGTGTTATACCAAAGAAAGCCCATGCATCCTCCCACAAGTGAAGCACAAAAGATGGTGAGTTCTCCGGAACCGGGGAGATACATGATATTCAGAAAGCTGGAAAAATCTGTTCGCCCGGATACGTATGCAAAAATTCCCAAGATAAGTCCTGCAATGGCAGAGGTCCCGGCGGCAAGTCCGTCGAGGCCATCCGTCAGGTTTGTTGCATTGCTGACAGCCGTTATTACAAATACAACCATTGGGATGTATATGACCCAACCGAGTGCCTCCCCCAGTATTGCATAATCAATATTTACGCTTTTAAGGAAAGGGACGGTGCTCAGCGTATTGAAATCCTGAAATTCCGGCCAGAAGTAGAGCGTGCATCCCAGCAGAAGACCCACGGAAACCTGACCAGCTACTTTAAGGCGGCCGCTTAAACCCGACTTGTCTTTCTTTACTACTTTTATATAATCATCAACAAAGCCTACTATGCCCAGTATTAAAGTGACCAGAATAATCATCCAGGTATAAATACTATCCATAGGCATCCATAGCAGGGCGGGGATCAAAATCGCTAGCAGGATAATAAGTCCCCCCATAGTGGGCGTATGCGCTTTGCCAAGGTGATTATCGAGCCCGATATCTTCCCGGATAACTTCGCGAAGCTGCATATGCTCCAGCCATTTGATAATTTGTCTTCCAATCATGATGCTGATAAACAGCGCCATAGCTGCAGCAATAGCCGCTCGTGTAGTAATGAACTCAAAGGCCCCAAATCCAGGGGGTTCGTAATTAAGTTCCAGCCAGTTGATTAGTTCGTATAACATTAGACCCCCGTTTTTTTAGCGTTCGACTTTCGGTTGTCTAATGCATTCAGGGCAATTTCTTTGTCATCAAAATGATGTCGTTCCCCTTTTACTTCCTGATAAGTTTCATGTCCTTTGCCGGCTATCAGGATAATAGCATCCTTGTCAGCATCCGTTACGGCTTTATTAATTGCTTTACGCCGATCGGTAATGCACTCTATATTTCCCGGATCTTCAAAACCACTTAACACTTCCTTGATAATAGCATCCGGATCTTCATCCCGGGGATTATCAGATGTCAGGATTACTTTATCGGCAAATTTTTCTGCAATGGCAGCCATTTTAGGTCGCTTAGAACGATCCCGGTTTCCTCCGCATCCAAAAACTACGTGGAGAGCTTCCTGTTGAGTTTTAATACTGCTCAGCGTACGAAGTACATTCTCCAGCGCGTCGGGAGTATGAGCATAGTCAACTAAAACCAAGGGCTGGGTCTCCTCCTCATGGGGAAGTCGCTCAAGTCGTCCCGGTGCTCCTTCTACTTTGCTAAGTACTTCGGCAATGGCTTCGCTTTTAAAGCCAAGTGACCGGCATATCAGGAAAGCTTCCGTTATGTTATAAGCGTTAAAGGTACCCATCAAAGAGCTTTCAATAAGTACTTTTCCTACGCGAATGACGAGGCCTTCCGTGCTGTTGGACAATATCTGGCATTCTACTTCCAGTGCTTTGTTGAAACTAAATCGAATGATTTCAGCCCGACACTCTTCAGACATACGAATGGCGTACTCATCATCACCGTTGATAATGGCTGTAGCTTCAGGTTCTAATGAAGCAAAAAGTTTAGACTTGGCTTGAGCGTAGTTATTCAGATCTTTGTGATAATCAAGATGATCATGACTTAGGTTGGTAAAGACAGCTATATCAAAATCGATACCGTTAACCCGCTGTTGGTCAAGGGCATGTGAGGAAACTTCCATTATTAAATGGGTAGCGCCGGATTCGTTTGCCTGTTGCATATCTTTGGCCAGTTCCACTGGATCAGAAGTGGTGAGGTTGCTATCCATAGATTGGTCTCCAACCCGTTTCCCCGTGGTACCCAAAAGAGCGGGCGTTTCATTCAGTTGCTGAAGGGTTTGGTAGGTTAATGTAGCTACCGTTGTCTTTCCGTTGGTACCGGTGATGCCAATGATCTTCATTTTTTTTGCAGGATTGCCAGCAAAAGCCTGGGCAAGGGGCCCCAGAATGGCTCGGGTGTCTGCAACTTGTATTTCACAAACTTCTTGTTCGATTGAAACCGGTTCTTCAACTATAATAGCGGAAGCTCCTTGTGCAACGGCCTCATTCACGTACTCATGGCCATCAGCTTGGAACCCACGGATGGCAATAAATACATCTCCCGGGCTCACTTTCCGTGAGTCGTGCCGAAGCACACCAATCTCATTCGGCTCCGGACCGGAGACGTTTGTGGGATTACAAAGTGATATGAGATCGTTAAAATTCAAGTCCGATATTTAGTTTCAGTATTTTATTATTTGCTAACAATATTGTTGAGAGATTTTGCTTTTCCCCGGATCGTAATTGTGCTTCCTTTCTGCATTTGATCACCGGGACGGGGAAATTGAGTGTAAACAGTTCCCGAACCGATTCGCTTTACATCGTAACCGCGACTGGCAATGAGACGGCTTGCATTGCGCATGCTCA
>JBEPXF010000017.1:2340-21300 GCA_041642075.1 Fodinibius sp. | reverse complement strand
GAGGGAGAAAAATAAGGTTTCCAGTTAAAAAAGTTTTTGTTATTAAAAGGGTGGCCTTTTATAGGACTTAGAATCTTGGATTTACGATATTATTATAAATTGATCCAAACGAATATTCTATTCCAAAGAAAGCTCTGTATGAATATGAAGTTGCTTGTTCTCTTAGGTCAAGTAACTGTTCGGCATCTGAAATATCTCCTTTAGGTATTGATAACTGATCGTTAATCAAAGAATATCGTCCGCTAAGACTTAAAGAAAGCCCTCTAAAAATCCTGAAATCGAATTCCAGATTTAAATCTACCCTGTTCTTACTCAAATCATGCAAATAGGTTGATGTGTTAATTCGTCCTTCAATTTCTCCCCATGGTTGGGTTAAATCCATTGCAGCACGGAGTTGTGGACGAATAAGAAATTCGGAATCCTTATTAAATATTGTAACCTCCTCATAGTTATAATATCCCGATGACATTACAAACATGAAGCTAATTTCTCTTTCCGAGTAATCTTCATAAGGAAAAATATTATATTCTATTGCAGGACTTCCCGAGATATTAAGTGTAATATTATCGCGACTTGAGGTGTAGGTTTCTGCAAACATACCGGCGGACCAATGATCATTTATGCTTTTAACAATTCTTGTGTCAAACTCCTGCCCGCGGGTTATAAAACTACTACTTTCTTGATTGCCCAAGGAATCCAAAGAAGTAAAGGTCCTGCGATTGTAATCGTAGTTATAGTTCGTATTAATTTTTAAATCTTTGGTAACTCGGTCCGCTTCAGCTCCAAAAGAAAGGAATAGCATCTTCCTGGATTCTTCACCGTTTAGAAAAGTCCTTCCATCTAATTCAAATACCCAGAAATTCCAATTGTCATCCTCTGCAGAGAGTTGTTTGTCGCCTGATTCGTCATAAGTAATCAGTAGGTTTTCAAGAGCACTGGTTTTCGATAGATAAGGAACGAATCCGATTTTGAGGTGGCGGATAAGTCCTCTGCGTTCTTCATCTTCTGTATCTGAATTTGGAGATGTATATTTTAGTGTATTCTCTTGCCCACTGAAAATCGTTCTACCAATCAACCTTAGAGTATATTCGGTGCCCCCGCTACCTGTTCGTTGTAATGTAATTAATACATGGAGGTCAGCATCTTCCTTATCACGCACATAATTCACAAAAGGAATTTCTTCCCTGATATAAGACTGGTTACATCTTTGACAATCAATGAATACCCTGATTTTATCAGAATCGGTATTATTATCCTGGGCTGATAAATCCTCTAAGCCAAAGCCTAGGAAAAGTAAGATTAGAAAAACAAAAAGAGCAGACTTGTTCATTAGAATGTAAATTATTCGAACTTAAAAAATTACGAATGTAGTTAAGTTTTTTATTGCAAAAAGCATAATTCATATCTGCAAAGAGATTTTAAAATAAGTACATAGTATTTACATATAAAAGGAAAACTACTTGGATAAAAAGATGCCTACTTAATATGATGTTTTAAAAAGTCGGTGTATGTTTGATAAAGCAGATAATAGCTGGCCGTGTTAAAGGAGACTCCGTGCGCTCCGGGGGGATAAATTCGTAAATCCACATCCTTCCCATTGCCAGTGAGTGCGGTCATTAGCTGCATCGTATTTTGGACATGCACGTTTTCGTCCATGGTGGAATGTGAGAGTAATAGGTTGGCTTCCAAGTTTTCGGCATGTGTATTTGAAGAGCTTTGTTTGTAACCGTCGGCGTTTTTATCCAGCAACCCCATGTAGCGTTCAGTATAAATACTGTCATATAATTTCCAGTTCGTTACCGGAGCAGTGGCGATTCCTGCAACAAACACCTCGGGATGAGTAAAAAGTGTATAGGTTGTCATGTAGCCTCCATAGCTGTGTCCACGGATTGCCATGCGATCGCCATCAACCCAGCTTTTGTCGGCCATATATTTTACCGTCTCAACAAAATCGTTGGCTTCCCATTTGCCGAGCTTTTTATAAACATTTTTTTCAAATTCAGAGCCGTAACCACCACTACCGCGATTATTGACGTTCACAATAACATATCCCTCCTGGGCGAGGTACTGATTCCACCCGCTGGATTCCCACTGGTTATATACCCCCTGCGCGCCGGGTCCGCCATAAATATTCAGCAGCAGCGGATAGCTTTTGGTTGAATCAAAGTCGAAAGGCTTAATCATGTAGCCGTCGAGCTGCTGTACGTCGGAGGTTGTAAATGAAAAGAGTTCGCGTGGTGAATATACGTGGGATTCAACGAACTCATTAACGGATGCATTATCTTCAAGTACCTCGAGTTCACCATCCGTTGTATTCCAAAGTTCTACCTGTGTTGGGGTAGAGGTATTGGAGTACTGGTTAATAAAATACTCTCCGTTTGAACCCATGCTGATGTTATGGGTTCCTTCTACAGAGGTGTGCTTTGTTTTATTTTGTCCGTTGAAGTCTATAGAGTACAGGTGTCGCTCGAGGGGAGAGGTTTCGGTGGAAGTATAATAAATACGATTACTGGTATAATCAACGGTATGGACGTAAGTGACTTCCCAATCGCCCCGGGTAACCTGATTTTTAATCTCTCCATCATATCCATAACGGTAAATATGGCTCCAACCGTCGCGATCGGAAATCCAGAAGAATTCTTCACGGTCTTCCGGGAAAAAGAACAGGTGATTGATACCGGCAAAAAAGTCAAAAATATCAATCCATGTATCCGACGTTTCTTCCATAACTAGGTGATTCTCACCACTGTGAATATCGTTAAAGAAAAGTTGCAGTTTATTTTGCGCCCGGTTAAGGTGCACTATGGCAAGCTGATCTTCATTAGCTGTCCAGTACAATCTGGGAATGTATCCGTCCTCGGGCAACTCCATCCATTGCTGGTCTGTTGTTTCAACATTTACGACCCCGATTTTTACCTCTGGATTTTCGTCACCAACTTTTGGGTAAGGAATCTTTTCGTACTCGGGGTGCTGACCGGAATAATCGGTCATCTTAAAAATATTGACGTGGCGTTCATCGGTTTGCCAGTAGGCAATATCTTCGCTGTCAGGTGACCACTCCCAGGCCTGTGCCAAACCGAATTCTTCTTCGTACACCCATCCAAAACGTCCGTTATAAAAATATTCCTCGGCACTGTCGGTAAGCTGTATTTCTTTTTCAGAAACCAAATCATACACAAAAAGGTCACCGTTGCGTTCATAACCGATCTTCTGTCCATTGGGAGAAAGTTCTGCAGTACGAGCATCTTCGACAAGTAATTCCAGCGTTTCGTTTTCGACAGAGTACAGATAGTAATCAGAAATGCCGGAACGGCGATAAACAGGCCGAAAGTTAGATTGAAAGACTAAGTATTTTGAATCATTTGACCATTGGAAGGAAGAATATTCAAATGTTGAATCAGTATTGGGAAACGTTTGTTCGGCATTATTAAAAATAAGCTCATCTTCCTGGCTGGCGGGATCATACGCCCTTATCTCCATGTTCTCGGTCTCCTCGTTGTGCTGCATATAGGAATACCGGTTTCCGTTGTCAATCCAGTTGACATTACGGGGGCCGTTGGAACCACTGAGCTGCCCACTTTGAGACAGGGCTTCTTTTACGTCTGAATACCGCTGTTTCTCTTGAGCGATACCTGGCTGAAATAGAAATGCCCCCAGGAGAATGCTGAGGATTATTGATTTATATAGTGATGAGATAGAATGCTTCATATATTTTTAGGAATATTGGCTGTTGATATTTATTAGAGATCCTTTAGAAAGGTTGAAGTAATCAAATATTAAACGGCAGGGCAAGTAAAATATTCAGCTTAACCAATGAGGACCTGAAATACGATCATAAGGGCAATGGAAATGGTGATGGCCGTGGCGATAGTTGAGCCATCATTTTCCTCCATAGCATCCGGGATGAGTTCGGCAAAGACCATCCAGATCATTGCACCCCCGGCGAACCCGAGTCCCATGGGTAAATATTCGCGAAATATTTCTACAAAAATAAAGGCCGGAACAGCCATTAGTGGTTGGGGTAGGCTGGAAAAAATGCTCCACCAAGCGGCCTTCAAAGGGGAGGTGCCCCTGGGAATAAGTACTAAACTAATCGCCAATCCTTCGGGAATATTATGAACGGCAATGGCGGTGGTAATGAATATCCCCAAGTCAAGACTGCCACTAAAGGATACACCCACGCTTACCCCTTCAGTAAAGGAATGAACCGTCATAATCCCAACAATAAGCAACATCTTTGTGCTGCCTGCTTTTTGGATATTTTTTATTGAAAATTGATCATCATAGCTGTTGAGGAATTTTTGGCTGAGGATAATAAAGATGAGCCCAATAATTATCCCGTAAAAGGTAAACCAAATGTCGTAATCAAGTCCCTCATAAATTAAGCCAAAGCTAGCCGCCAACATAAGTCCCGATGCAATAGCATTGGAAATGCCAAGCCAAGAGCGCGTTAATTTCTTGAAAAAGAAAAAGGGCAGAGCTCCCAGTCCAGTGGCAATTGCCGTGATTAAAGCATACAGGAAAACCTGTACGGTAGGATTTTGCAGCAGCTCACTCATTATACTTTTGTATTAATTAGCTCCAAATATAATGAGTGACTATTCTTATTCCATCACTTAGTGCATATTTAGAATAAAATTAAATAGCTTTTACTGATAAACTTTAATGAAGTGGGATGAAGCTATTAAGGCTATTCCTTGCCGGTTAACTCATTGATGATGGTATCCATCTTATCTTCGAGCTGCTGAGTAACTACGTCGAATTCGTCAATACTGTTAAGTTCGGTATTAACACTGCAGTAAAATTTAATTTTAGGCTCGGTTCCTGAAGGACGAACCGATACAATAGAATCATCTTCGGTAATGAACTGTAAGACGTTGGAAGAGGGAAGATCTATATCTTCAGTTTTACCAGTCGTTATATGTTTGGTTTTTCTACTTTGATAATCCTTAATGACTACAACCTGCGAGCCAGCCAGTGTCTTGGGAGGATTCTCCCGGTAATTCTTCAACATTTGTTGGATCTCTGATGCGCCTTCACGTCCCCGCTTATAGACAGAAACCAGCTTTTCCCGGAAGTAACCATACTGCTGATAAATGTCCAGCAGAGTTTCATAAAGGCTGCTTCCTTTATCTTTATAGTAAGCGGCCATTTCAGCGATAATAACTGCAGAGACTACAGCATCTTTATCACGCACATGTTCGCCAATCAGGTAGCCATAACTTTCTTCGCCCCCCGCTATAAACTGCTTTTCATCTTCGAGTTTGGTCATTAGTTGGCCGATGTACTTGAAGCCGGTTAGGGTATTGAAGCACTCGACATCGTAATGGTCAGCGATGCGATCAATAAGGTAGGTTGTTACAATAGTCTTGACAATATATTCATTACCGCTCAGCTTATTAGCTTCCTGCCATGCATTGAGCATATAATTGATAATAAGCGTACCAGTTTGGTTGCCATTAAGCAGTATCCATTCTCCGTTATTATCTTTAACGGCGATACCTACCCGGTCGGCATCCGGATCGGTTGCCATGACCAATTCTGCATCGATCTCTTTAGCTTTGTCCAGGGCCATCGACAGAGCTTCCTTTTCTTCAGGATTAGGTAGTTCTACCGTCGGAAAATTCCCGTCATAGACCATCTGTTCCTCGACCAGGGATACATTTTCAAAGCCATAACGCTTGAGAGCCGGAGGCACCAATACTCCGGAAGTTCCGTGAATAGGAGAAAAAACAATACTTAAATCTTTTTGGCGCTCAATGGCATCGTGTGATATGGAAAGCTTTTTAATAGTATCCAGATAACGATTATCTATTTCCTCCCCGATTAGTTCTATTTTTTCTTCATTGCCCTCAAACTGGATTTCCTGCACATCTTCAATATTCTGTACTTCCTCCATCACCATCTTATCTTGGGGAGATACCAGTTGTCCACCGTCAGATCCATAAGCTTTATACCCGTTGTATTCTTTTGGATTGTGGGAAGCGGTAAGCATGACTCCGCCATGGCATTTCAGTTCCCGAATGGCATAAGAAAGTTCCGGGGTTGGACGTAATCCATCAAACAGATAAACATTAATACCATTTGCGGAAAAAATATCAGCGACTACGCGGGCCAGTGTTTCTGAGTTATTACGGCAGTCATGCGCGATTACCACGCTTATCTCTTCATCTGGATAATTTTTTTTAAGGAAGTTACTGAATCCTTGGGTAGCCATTCCAAAGGTATACTTATTTACTCGGTTGGGACCTATACCCATAATTCCACGGATGCCTCCCGTACCAAATTCCAAATCTTTATAAAAGGCATCTGCCAATTCCTCATACTGTTTGTTTTCTAACTTAGAGCGAATCGCGGCTTTAGTCTGTTCATCATAGTTGCCATTTAGCCACTGATCAACTTTTTTCTGGATAGCCGGGTCTAATGATTGCATAACAGTACGGTTTAGATTTTGATAATGTTTAGCTTTGGTATCAGTAAAAGGAAAGTACTATTTCAATTTCATTATTTCTAATATCTGTCAGAATTGTAAAGTCTTTCTAAAGATTATGATTCTGTTTGCCAATCTACCTTCTTTAGGAGTAACCACAGACCAATAATAATTAGCGGAAGGCTCAACCACTGTCCCATATTTATGGACCAGTCGCTTGCAAAGGCCGCTTGATTAATTTTCGTGAACTCAAGCAGAAATCGCCCACTGAATAGGAGGACTAAAAAACTACCAAAAAGAGCACCTTGCGGGGGACGAGACTGATATTTTTTATAAAGAGCCCAAAGGATGATGAATATTATAATACTGAGGAGGGCTTCATAAAGCATAGTCGGATGGCGGGGCAGCATTTGTTCGGTGGCACTGAGTCCCCTTGCATTTTCAAAGACTACAGCCCAGGGCAGGTCGGTAGTTCGCCCAATAATTTCAGAATTGACAAAATTTCCCGTACGAATGAAAGCCCCGCCGATAGCCACGACAATAACCACACGATCAGCAAGCCAGAGGAAGTTCATATCTTTGACTTTATTCACATATAGATACATGGCTAAAATAATTCCGATAGCAGCACCATGACTGGCCAGTCCTCCGTTCCATATTGCTAAAATTTGGGAGGGATATCGAAAGTAAAAAGCCGGATCATAAAAGAGTACATGGCCGAGGCGGGCACCAACTACGGTACCAATCATAACGTATGTAAGTAATTTGTCGAGTTCTTCCTGGGTGCGTCCTGCAATATTGTACATGCGCTGCATGAGAATGTATCCAACGACAAAAGAAGAGGCAAAGAGCAGTCCATACCAACGTGGTTGTATCGGTCCGATTTGACTAAATGTAGGGGAGGGGAGAACCTGGAAGATAAGTTGTCCCAGAATAAATGAACCCAGAATGAGGGTCCAAAATTTCCATTTTGGGATGTCCGGTTCTTCCCGGGCCGGAAGGCTATCGGGGATCAGTTTTTGATATCCGAAATAGATAAATACAAGGGCAGCAACGATACCCCAGATAGCGATGGGAAAGGGTAGTTCGATTGTGTCGATGGTAAAAGCAATGGGATCGGCATTCCATGTAAAATAATCAGATGATTGCATGGGCTAAATTATTATATGTAATGAGTATTGAATAATATTTTCTGGTTTGGATATTGGTATTGATAACTCCCTTTATCCTAGGATAAGATGGACAGAGATAAAGATTAATACTCAATTTTATAGTCTGTACCATCTGGGTTGTCCATTAATTCAATACCCATTTCATTTAGATTATCGCGAATAGTGTCAGCCAGTTCAAAGTTTTTGTTCTCGCGAGCTTGATTCCGCAATTCAATAAGCAGTTCTACGAGTTGTTCTGTTTTGTCATCTCCTGTACTCGAGCCGGATTCTATTCGGGGCCATAAGCCAAGTACGCCATCCACAAAATCATGGAGAAACTGACTTATCTCCTCAATATTTTCAGGTGTGTCATTACTGTTAATGCGCTTTCGAATTTTTTTCAATCCTTTGAATAGGAGGGCAATGGACTGGGCCGTATTAAAATCGTCATTAAGTTTAGACTCCAGTTCGGTACGTAAATGATCCAAATCATATTCTTTACCGGACCCTTTATTTGCTGCATCAATGGTTGTCAGTATTTCTTGCAGGTTATGCAACCCGTTCTCTGCCCCAGCAAGCGCTTCTTCCGAAAAATCGGTGGTGCTTCGGTAGTGACTTTGCAGCAAAAAGAACCGAATAACCTGGGGATCCCATGCACGACTCAGAAGTTCATGGTCGCCGGAGAAAAATTCATCAAGCGAAATGGCGTTTCCAAGAGATTTCCCCATTTTTTGCCCTTCAAGAGTTACCATATTGTTATGCATCCAATAGTTTGCAAAAGGCTCGTCAAAAGCGCATTCGCTCTGGGCAATTTCACATTCGTGATGGGGAAACTGGTTGTCCATTCCACCGCCGTGGATGTCAAAATGCTCTCCCAGATACTTGGTCGACATTGCTGAACACTCAATATGCCAACCGGGATATCCCATTCCCCACGGAGACGGCCATTTCATGATATGTCCATCATCCGCCTTTTTCCAAAGAGCGAAGTCTTCGGGAGATCGTTTATCACTAGCCGTTTCAATACGCATACCGCTTTCTTGGTCTTCTACAGTCCGGCCACTTAATTTGCCATAATTTTTGTCAGAGGATACATCGAAATAGACATTGCCATTTGTTTCGTAGGCGTGGCCGTTTTCCAGGAGCTTCTTAACTATTTCAATCTGTTCAATGATATGTCCTGTAGCTCGGGGAGAGATGTCTGGCCGCTTAATACCGAGTTTATCCATGTCGCGGAAGTAATTATAGGTGTATTTTTCAGCCAGCGCCATTGGTTCTACTTTTTCAATCTTGGCCTGCTTTTCCAGTTTATCTTCTCCCTGGTCAGCATCATCAGTCAAATGGCCTACATCAGTAATATTTTGGACATATCGTACTTTATAGCCTAGATAGCGTAGGTAACGGACCACTATATCAAATGAAACATAACTTTTGGCATGGCCCAGGTGGGAATCTCCATATACAGTAGGTCCGCAAACATAAATTCCTACGAAGCCGTCGGTGATAGGTTCAAATTTCTCTTTTTGTCGGCTTAAAGTATTGTAAATATGTAGATCATCCATTGAACTATGAAAAATGAGCAGTTATAAAATTTCTAAATATACGAATGCAAAGATAACGCTTACCATGAACAGTTGACAATGTCGATTAAGAGCTGTTTAAAAGAATAAATAGTTCCAGACTGTTCAAAATTTATCTATTGATTTCCAGAGGTTGTATCGGCATTTGTTGTATCTTCGGATGTATTTCTGTTAAAAATATTATTAAGCACGTCACGTCCCTTATCTTTGAAGAAGTTCTTAATTTTTGGTTCAATCACTTTTTGATCAGGAGTAACGTTGATATTGCTTGGACTGCCGCTAACACGTAAAGGAAGCATAGTGGTGCCGTCGTCCTGCTTTAAAGCCTTAAGAGCCCGTTCTGAAATTAGAGAAGCAATAGCTTTATCGAAGCGTGAGGGAAGGTAAAGAGTCATTTGATAATCCATAACCTCACTGACCAAATGCTTGTTACCATCCAGTTCTACTCCAATATTACCGCTGGTAAGGCTCAGATCGTTGATGGTGAATAAGCGATCTTTTAGGTTGTAGGAGCTTTCCCATTGATCCAGCGCCATTCTCTTTAGGTTCCCAGCATTAAGCATATTGCCCAGTTTTACTTGCACCGGATGTCCTTCAAGAACAGCTTTACTCATTCCAAAGGTCCCATCCATGGTTGAAGTGGGAAGTTGTGGTTCCAGATATACATTTAATCCGGATTCGTAATCCACTTCGGCACTGAAAGTTCCTTCTACATACTGGTGGAACTTACTTTTTTCACCAAGTACTGGATATTCTTCGAAAAATGAATTGGCCTGTAAGCTATCGAGTTTTCCACTGAAGCTGATTGTGGTTTGGTCGTGTCGCAGGACATCCCAGGTCAGCGACCCGGTTACGGTTCCGCCTAAAAGGTTGGCTGTAGCCTGATCGAGGGCAATTTGTTCGGGAGTAGTAGATGCATTGCCTTGTACATTTGTAATGGTAATGCCGGTAAGGATCATTTCTTTTATGTCGGCATCTACTGTACTTCTCAAATCGGGTAGGTGGATAGGCATCTCAACTCTTGTGGTATCAGTCCAATCAATGAGTTCATCAAGATTGAGATGCGAACTGGAAAAGGAACCCTGCAGGCGGGGAGTAGAAGAACGTTCATTCGGATTTTTCAGATAGGCCATATAGTCTGTTAATGTCCCTTGAATGCTTATATTTGATGAACCTAAATTAAAGTTCATTGATGAGAGAGTAGCTTTTTGAGGAGTAAGTTCCAGCTTGCTGTTTAGGTTGTTAACGGGCTGCACAAGGTTGTCACCCTCCATGTTGACTTCCTGAAGGCTGATCCCTCCGTTTAATTGCAGCTCATCCGGTTGATTCAGGGGACCGCGGGCTCGAATATTGAGTTTTCCAACCCCGTTGAGAGTGGTGATGCCGGGTTCCAAATCATAATAATTCGTGATTTCCTCAAGCATTGCCTCACCTGATATATTCAGGTCAATTGAGCGGTTGTCACTTAGATAGTTGGTAACAGTTCCATCAGCAGACAGATTATTATCTCCGGTAATAAACGATGCTTCCGAAATATTGAGGGTGGGCCCGTCAAGGGTAGAGTTGAAGGTGATTTCCTGAATTGGATTATCGAGTGATTTATGCTGAATGAGTCCATCAGATAATTTAATAGTTCCTTTTTGTACAGCTTGTTCAATTTGTTCAGCTCTTCCATTGAGCGAGGCATTGGCAGCAAGTTGTCCACGCAGTGTTAGGGTATCTTCATCAATAGGATAGAACTCTTTAAGCGTGGCCAGATCAAAATCCAAATTGGTATCTAGGTCTATAGTACGCTGATTTTCGTCAAGCAAGTAATTAATTGTTCCCTGCATATCGAAGGTGTTGGTTCCTGCCTGCAATTTAAAATCAGAAATATTAAATTCTGACTGCGTGCCCTGAGCATCGATAGTTATATTTTCAATGGTATTAGGAACATCGATAAATTTCAGAGTGCCATCGGTGAGTTTGGCTAGACCATCAAAAGTGACTTCTTCTGGAGCATTGCGATTTCCTTCTGCGGTGGCATCTATATTTAGTTGGCCGCTCATCTCTTCGATATCAAATGTACTGATATCGTAAAATTGATGGAGCGTTGAGAGGTTTAGGTCTGTAATGAAATCAAAAACAAAGGTCCCGTCTTCTTCAAGGGGATCATTTAGCGTACCGCTACCGGAAAGCTGGTTGTTTTCCGCATTTGCGGAAAGAGTAGCTATGGTTATAAGATCGTTTGTTGCCTGAGCTTCCAGGTTTATATTTTCAATAGGCTGGGGTAAATCAGGATTCTGAATAAATCCATCATTTACTTCTATAGCCAAATCGAAGTGGGGAAGCTCTTCGTCAATGGTTCCCTTAATAGTACCGTTAATGGCAAAAGAGCCATCGGTTTCCAGGTTTCGGACCTGCTCTTCATATTCCGGTGGGACCAATAACAAAAGTTCACCTATGTTATCCGAGGATGAATTCATGCTGAGGTCGACGGTTGGGGTAGTACTCCAATTTTCTAATGATCCGGTAAGTTGAAGGGAGAGTCCCCTGACTGAAAGAATTCCTTCGTCGAGCGCCAATGTCTCTGCTTCTGTATCTATGGTAGATTCTTGATCAAAGGTGACGGCCAAATCCTCGAAGTAAGATGCACTGTCTACAAAAGCAGAGAGCGCTCCTATTTCCAGATGCATAGAATTTTTAATCAGTTCATCGTAAGAGAGTGAGAGTTCGCCACTTATCTGTTGCCCCTGTAGTTGAAGGGCCGATGTTTGATCGTGATAGTTAACAGTTCCTTCGCTGAGTTCAAAGTAGGGAATATCTACTCTAACGCTGCTTGAAGTATCTGCCGGTTGTTCTTCTTCAAATAGAAAGTCAATATTGGTTGTGCTGTCGGGATATATGGTATAGTTTAAATAGGGAGACTGAGCGGATAATTCGGAGATATGTACTTCATTCCGAAAAAGTGGGAATAGATCAACTGAAGCCGTAAGCTCTTCCAGAGCAAGCAGCGTATCGGAATCTGTTTGGTCAGGGATACGGAGTTTATTCAGGGTGATGCCAGGCTTGGGAAAAGTACTCAAAAAAGTGACCGACATCGTCTCAACTTCAACTGTGCGGCCCACCGATTCGTTAATATAAGGCATCAGGGTATCTCGTAAGCGGTCATCCGTGAAATAGAGATTCAATCCAATAATAAATAGTAATAAAAGTAATGCTATTGCTCCTGCAATCTTGAGAAATGTTTTCATCATATAGTCGTTTATTTTTTATGACTTGATAAGGTACAATAAAATCGATTTTATTCCCTCAAGTTCCTTATGTTATAAAATAACATTTAACGCATGCAAAACAGCAATTATTCGATCTATGTTGAACTGGGGATCCGGAGCGAACAATCCTAAATTTAAGCAGCGCCGTCGAAATCTCGTAGATAAACTTCGCGATAAGGGTATAAAAGATGAACGAGTACTTTCTGCCATTAATATGGTGCCCCGGCACGTTTTTGTAGATACGGCATTGCAGGACCGTGCATATAAGGATTCGGCCCTGCCTATCGGAAAGAAACAAACGATTTCGCAACCCTATACCGTAGCCCGGCAAACAGAACTGCTGGAAGCCAAACCCGGTGAAAAGGTATTAGAGATTGGAACTGGGTCAGGTTATCAGGCTGCTATCTTGTGTGAGCTCGGTGCGGAAGTTTATACCGTTGAAAGACATAAGAAGCTTTATGAAAAAGCACGATCAACATTAAGAGAATTGGGCTATTCGGTACAAGCCAAGTTGGGGGACGGTACAAAAGGTTGGTCGGCCTACGCCCCCTACGATGCTATTGTTGTTACAGCCGGAGCTCCGGTGGTACCGGATGATTTAGTTGATCAGCTCAACGTGAATGGACGCCTGGTTGTGCCTGTAGGCAGTGAAGACCGGCAAGAAATGGTACGGATTATCAAAATAAGAAAAGATGAATTTGAAAAGGAGCATTACAGCAGTTTTAAGTTCGTACCTCTTATCGGTGAAAAGGGCTGGAAGGGATAACTAGGAATTATGAATTGAGAGTAATGAATTTTAAATTCTCTTCAATCATTTTGGTTTTAAAATGTATTCCTAATCTTTAATCCTTGATTGCCCATTGCCTGAAAACGAAAAAAAATCAGTAGACGACAATCAAAAGCCCACCTCCTGGAAAGAAGCCCCATTTCTATTAATTAAAGGTTTTTTAATGGGATCTGCGGATATTGTACCGGGTGTCAGCGGAGGGACAATGGCACTCATTGTCGGCATATATACCCGGCTGATCGACGCCATTCGCAGCTTTGACTATAGTTTTATTAAACGCGTCGTTACCCTAAAGTTCAGGCAGGCCCTAAGTGAGGTTGAGTGGAAGTTTATGGTTATGCTGCTTGCTGGCATGGCTTGTGCGATCTTTTTCTTCACGAAGATTGTGCCCCTGCAGGTGTATATGTTTACTGATCCGGAATTGGTATATGGCTTGTTTTTCGGACTGATTGTGGGATCTATTTTTGTACTGGCCAAAGCAATTGAGGGCTTTAACTGGTTGCATGGTTTGTTGATTGTTTTGGGGACCGTAATTGGTTTCTGGGTCGTCACATTAGTACCAACGGCTACTCCCGAATCATCGTGGTTTATCTTTGTCAGTGGTTTAATAGCCATTTGTGCAATGATCTTGCCGGGTATTTCAGGATCCTATATTCTTCTTATCCTGCGTAAATATGATTATATCCTTACGGAGATTGGGAAGCTGGGTACACCAGATACCTTCAGTAGCTTAATGAATCTACTGCCATTCGGATTAGGTGCTATTTTCGGCTTGGTCCTTTTCTCACGAATTTTATCATGGTTACTGAATCGGTACGAAGCCCGAACATTAGCTATACTTATCGGGTTTTTGATAGGATCACTGTATGTAATTTGGCCCTATCAGGATAGAACCTATTCCGAAATTGTTACAAAAGAGGAGGTTTTGGCATATAATAGTTCCAAGGTTCAGGACCTGATGAACAAAACTCCGAATAAGAAGCAGCCTGAATATGAGCGACTGGGAGAAATTATAAATCCCGATGCAGAGATAGATAACCTTAAGAAGGTAAAAGTGGAAACGGTGAAGCAGAAGCTGATTAATAGTGAGCCGTTTATCCCATATATAACAGTGGAAGGAGAAAAAACCGATCACTTCTACAGCGGAATATGGGGAATAATAATCGGACTTTTTATGGTTATCGGAGTTGACTCTTTGCGAGCGAAAGGGTAATGTTTTACAAAGCTAAATGAACTAATTAAGATTATTTCATGGAAACTATTAAAAGAATTTTAGTGCCCACAGACTTTTCTAAAAATGCTGAATCGGCTTATGCACATAGCCAGGAAATTGCCCGCCGCTTTGGTGCTGAAGTCGATTTCATCCACATAATTCCTACACTGAAATATTTTCATGAGAGTATTTCGAAGTTGGAAGGTTCATTGGACACAGAAGAAGAGATATATCCCAAGGCTCAAAAAGAAGCCGTTCAGAAATTAAACGAGCTTATGGATACCCATCTTGCTGAGGAGTATAGAGGAGAGGCTATTTGCAGAATCGGCCGCAAACCCTCGTCTAGAATGTTAGACTGGGCCGGAGAAGGGGACTATGATTTGATCGTCATGGCTTCCAAAGGTCGTCATGACTCCCATTTATTGCGGGGATCAACAACCGAGAAGATAATCAGACATTCCGAAATTCCGGTCTTTACGGTGGATGCTCAGTTATCCTCCAAGGGATTAGAACGCATTTTATTGCCGACTGATGGGTCAAAAACATCTTTATCTGCTCTACCAATGGCACTTTCGATAGCTGATATTTATAAAGCAGAAATTATTTTTTATCACGCCGTTGAGCTTTATGGTAGTTCCCTGGATGATGGTAGAGAAAAAAATCCCCAAAAGTCCGATGAAGAGAATATCTATGAAGCACTTATAGGTTCGCTGGAAGACTATCTAGACGATGAACACTTGGGAAATATCCAAATTAATCGTGGAAAAGCGGATTTTGAGGATCAGTTTGTCATAATAGAGGGCGCCTCAAGTCATACTGTAAATTTCTATACGGTTATAGAGAAAAGCGTGACTGCTCATGTGGGCATCGAAAACTATGCCAATGAGCATGCAGATGTTGTAGTGATGGCTACGCACGGACACAGCGGTTGGGCTCACCTTTTCCTAGGGTCCACTACCGAAAAGGTCGCCCAATATCTTGATATTCCCGTTGTTACGGTCAAGCCTGAAGTGTCTAAATTGAAAGAGCACTAGCATAAATATATTGCCTGGAGGTGAACTCAGTTGATGGCGGATCTAATTATAATCCGATTATTTGTGGTACTTTATTATTTTTAATAGCGTATAATAACTAATATGTTGATATTTGAAATATTAGTTTAGATTCAATTTTCTATGCCCGAATTGATTACTGTTGAAGAGCTCATGGCGATGGGGCTTCCCCCAATTATTATTTATGCGGCGCCTGCTATGTTTGCTCTTGTATTTATTGAATGGGCTATTAGTGCCTGGCGGAAATGGGATCTTTATGACGGAAAAGATTTTTGGGCATCCACGGCCATAGGGATTGGCAATATTATTGTAAGCTCACTTACAAAGGTAAGTATTTTTGCCCTTATCCTATTGTTTTATAACATGATGCCTTGGCGAATACCCTACACTTGGTGGTCGTTCCCGGTTTGTTTTGTATTCCTGGATTTTTGCAGGTATTGGGCACACCGTATTGCACATGAGCAACGTATTTGGTGGGCTACACACGTACCGCATCATTCCTCGGAGCAGTATAATTTTTCGGTTTCATTCCGCCTCTCCTGGGTACAGGGCTTTAAAGTGATTTTCTTTCTCCCGGTAGCTATGGCCGGTTTCCATCCCGTGGTGTTTTTTATATGTCACCAGATAGCAGTTTTGTATCAGTTTTGGATTCATACAGAGCTTATCGACAAGCTGCCCAGACCCATAGAATTTATTTTTACAACCCCATCTCATCATCGTGTCCATCATGCGAAGGATGATCACTATTTGGATAAAAATTATGGTTCCACGCTTATTATTTGGGATCGGATGTTCGGGACATTCCAGCCTGAGCTTAATACCCCCAACTACGGAATTACAAAACCGCCGGAATCTTACAACCCGGTTTACCTGGTATTCCATGAATTTATTGCTATCTGGAAAGATTTGAAAAAGGCTGAAGGCTGGAGGGACTGGCTGTTTATTTTATTTGCAAGTCCTGCCGAACAGGCCCGAGTTGAAAAAGAGAAACAGGTCGAAGTGAACAGCGCTCCGGTTCCGAGCGATGAGTAAGCTCATGTCTTAATTTTGGCACCAAATAATAGTAATGTGGATTGGAAATAATTATCCGTATATTAAGCCCTCTGGTGTTACATAAACCTACCTATTCATTTAAACAGGTTCTTACATCCCTCTCTTAGGTCTGTCGGTACCTTTCGTGTACGGTTTTAGGATATCAGCATAAACATGCTGCTATTAAAAGCATACTTTTTGACGTCAGGTACTTTATAATACTCATTTACTTTTATCCAATTTATGACAGATTTGACTTTCGCTGAGCTTAACCTCAGCCAACCTATACTTCAAGGTCTCACAGATATGGGATTTGAAGAGCCCACACCCGTTCAGAGACAGTGCATTCCACCGCTATTAAATCAAAAAGATATAGTAGGGCAAGCTCAAACGGGAACCGGTAAAACGGCAGCTTTTGGTATTCCTGTCGTCCAGCAGACCGATATTTCGGTACAGGAAGTACAGACCATTATCATGTGTCCCACCCGCGAGCTTGCAATCCAGGTTACGGGAGAACTTATTAAAATAGGCAAGCATATAGATGGATTGCATGTAGTTCCTGTTTATGGCGGGCAATCAATATCCCGGCAGATTAAAGCACTGAAACGAGGCGCGCATATTGTGGTAGGAACTCCCGGACGTACGATCGATCACCTTCGCAGAGGCACCATGAAATTAGATCAATTGCAGCGCGTTGTTTTTGATGAAGCCGATGAAATGCTGAATATGGGTTTCCGGGATGATATGGAGCAAATTCTATCATATGCTGATCAACCCGTTCAGACGATTATGTTTTCAGCGACGATGTCTAAAGGCATCCAAAAAATTATGAAGCGGTACATGAACAACCCGCAAACTATCGCCATTGAGCGCAAGAAAGTTACGGCTCCGAATATCGAGCAACATGTGGTGGAGGTACGTGACTCGGTGCGGACAGAAGCTATTTGCCGATTTATGGATATTAATGGATTTAAACTGGCATTGGTTTTTTGCAATACTAAGCGAAAAACAGAAAAAGTAAGCAGGGAACTGCAATCCCGCGGTTACTCCACGGATTTTATTAATGGAGATCTCAATCAAAATCAGCGGGACCGTGTTATGGCAAAATTCCGCAGCGGAGCTATTGATATTTTGGTGGGTACGGATGTAGCGGCGCGAGGACTGGATATCGAGGATATTGAAGTGGTATTCAATTATGATATTCCTCATGATCCGGAATATTATGTGCATCGTATTGGTCGAACCGGACGTGCGGGTCGCTCAGGAATGGCCATTACTTTTACGACTAAAAATAAAAAGAAACAGCTTCGTAGTATTGAAAAGCAGATCAAGAACCAGTTAAAGCCACTTAATCTACCATCTACCGCGGAAGTGCAGGAATCACGTATAACCGGTGAAATGGATGACTTGGTAGAAGTGCTGGAGAAGGGTAGTTTACGGCCTTTTATTGAGCAGATTGAATCTTTTGCGGATGATCGTTTTACCACTATTGAAATTGCAGCGGCCTTATTAAAGAAGGTCACTGCCGCTAATGAATCGCCGGAGCAATCCGATGGTACGAATACTAATAAAAGTTACGATGATTCAGCAATGATAAAGATGCATTTTAATGTGGGTAAAAAGAATAATGTCTATCCCGGTGATTTGGTTGGTGCAATTGCAGGAGAATCAAACATTCCCGGTAATGTTATAGGGAATATTGATATCCATCCTCATCATTCTTTTGTTGATGTTCCCGGAAAACACGTAGAAGATGTATTAAAGTTTATGAACCGTAACCGGGTCAAAGGAAAGAAGGTCAGTGTAAAAGTAGCTTAATTTTTGTTTTACTAGGCAGAAAATAATTGGAAGGAAGAGTACAGGAAGTCAACTTATTTCCTGTGGCCTTCCGGCTCCAAGTCCTGCGAAAAGTTTTGCTATAGCTACAATAAACAGGAAGATAATAGGAGCAATCCAGGCTTCGGTAAGATCATGAAGTGCGCCAAAAAGGGTTGGCCCAATTGCTGCTAAAAGATATCCGATCGATTGTGCCATGCCGGAAAGGGCCGTGGCCGTCTCGGTATCATGGGAACGCAAAACAATAAAAAGCAGTGACAAGCCAAAGCTTCCTCCGAGTGAAAAACCGATAAGGGATACCCAAAGTTCGACTAAAAACGGATCCGGAAATAATAGACCTACAAGACTTACCACTTCCATACCTAATAAAATCCAAACGAGTCCCCGCTGATCATTGTTTTTATCGGCCCATACTGGTATAAAAATAGTTCCCACCACACCCATTCCCTGAGAAAGAGATAACATCCATCCGGCGGCATTTGCTGTAAGCCCTCTATCTTGAAGGATTTCTGGCAGCCAAGCTAAAATTACGTAGAATGCCAGTGACTGAAGCCCCATAAAAAGGGCAACCTGCCAAGCGGTTAAAGAATTGCCAAGTTCCTTTAAAGAGGTCAGGAAGGAGATC
>JBEPXF010000017.1:0-2330 GCA_041642075.1 Fodinibius sp. | reverse complement strand
TTTGGATAGCGTGAGATCTTTTAACTGGGGAAGCCAGACGATAAAGGCGAGGGCGGCAACAAAGCCCCAGGCCCCGAGCGACCAATGCCAACCCCAATTCAGGTCGAAGGCCAAGGGGACGCTAATGCCCGCGGCAATGGCGGCACCAAGTCCCAGAATGCTTGAATATACGCTGGTCATTACGCCTGTATGATTAGGGAAATCACGTTTTACTATGCTGGGTAGCAGTACATTTCCAAATGCAATGGCAATACCTGCCAGAAGAGTGCCTCCGAAAAGGGCAAGGTTGGTTGGAATAACGCGAAGGAAAAGTCCCCCGGTGAGTATTCCCATAGCTAATGCCATTGTGCCTTCAATGCCTAGCCGGCGGGTAAATAAGGGGGTAAGAGTCGAGATTACACCAAAAGCCAGTAGAGGTAGTGTGGTCAACAGGCCAAGCATTGTGTTGGAAAGACCGGTAGTATCACGTATAGCCCCAATGAGTGGTCCTACTCCTGCAAGAGCTGGTCGCAAGTTAAGAGCAATAAGTACAATTCCACCGATAAGAAGTATATTCTGTAAAGTAGAATTTTGCTCGTAGGGAGAAGAGGCTGCCATTCGCTAAGTTAAGATCAAGAAATATTGTCAATTTCAATATCAATATGATGAAGCGAGCCAAAGATACAAAAATAGATACTTGATTCCTGACCTGATTCCTTATAAAAAATCTATGACACAGATAGAAGAGACAAATAATAGAGCAAGATGTCCCTGTTGGTTTTTGATCGAAAAATGAGGATACTTTTAAACAAGATTAAAAAGTATTGCAAATGATAAAGTGATCTCCTATAAACAGTTTAGATATTAGAGTTAAATTATGAGTATCGTATATGTGGATATGGATAATGTGCTGGTAGATTTTCCGTGGGGAATTGATCAGTTATCGGAAGACTTCAGGAAGGAATATGAAGGCGATTTTGATGAAGTTCCGGACTTTTTTAGAGACTTGCCACCAGTGGATGGGGCTATTGAGGGGTTTCGTACTCTTCAGAAACATTTCGATACGTATATACTCTCTACCGCTCCCTGGAATAACCCCTCCGCATGGACCGACAAGCATTTATGGGTAAAAAAACATCTGCCCAAAGCCGGATACAAGCGGCTTATACTGAGTCATCATAAAAATTTAAATTACGGCGATTACCTTATAGATGACAGAAAAGCCAATGGTGTAGAAAACTTTAGGGGTGAGCATATCCATTTTGAAAGCCCTGAATTTCCTGACTGGGATTCCGTTTTGGATTATTTACTCTAGAATTCTAATTCTCAGCTAAAGTACCTGGGCACCCTCACCTTGCGAAATAAGTGACTGGTAATTATCAAGCTCTTTGTTAACCTGGGGGTCGGTAAGATCAATTGTTTGCTGTTTCTCTGCCGCCATATAAGCCGCCTGACAGATACGAGTAATTTCCAGTCCATAGTTCCAGTCCAGATAAGCATCTCTATTAGCCTGGAAAGCATTTTTCATCTCTTCAAGTTCACCTACGTAGCCATATAGATCAGCTTCGTTAGGCTGCACTGCAAGCAGTCCACGCGAGGCGGTTGACTTTTCGAGTGCTGTTTCTGCATCTGCAACCGCATCGGCGGCATCATCTCCTATAAAAACTTCGAGAGGCGATATTAGGGTATTGACTTCCATCGCGTAGCCGGGGCCAAGAGCATCCATGGTGATGCGAAGACCCTGTTTGTCGTACATCCAGGAATCGGTAAACTGTGCTTTTACAATTTGATCGGTTTCCGGATTGCGAAAAGTAACAAGCCCTGTACAAAAATCTTCTGCCGGTGTTTCGGCGTAATTTACTCCGTACTCATCTTTCAGTTTTTTTCGGTATTGAGGTTGTCCCCATTTAAGCAGAGAAGTATCGGCCTGTACCGACTTAACCTGCAAAAAATCGGGAGCTTTGCCCTTCGGAGTCAAAATATGTCGTGAAACAGCAATGCTGTGACACCCCATGTCGGAGAGAACGCCGCCTCCTTGTTTGCGTGGATCCCAGAACCAGCTGTTATGAGGGCCTGCATGTTCTTCAGTACTACGAGCCAAAGTAAAAGAGCCCATGGTTTCCTGTTGGGGCTGGAGCTGTTCCAAGGCATTATTAATGGCCCGCATGTGAATTTGATTTTCGAAATAGGCCGTTAATAAATTTACGGAATCAGCCAGTTCTACCAAGCGTTGAGCTTCGGCGATAGTACGTCCCAATGGTTTTTCACAGATAATACCTCGTAGTTCCACTCCTCCCTGTACGGCATCAACAATTTCCTCTACCAATTCTACACGGGCAAAATTAGGAGCC
>JBEPXF010000016.1:0-22537 GCA_041642075.1 Fodinibius sp. | reverse complement strand
TTCCGAAAAACAGTAGATGGCTATCAACTCAATTTGATTAGTTTATAACCTTAAATTATTTGTAATCAGTCTAAATTTTTTTGCAAATTAATTGAATGAATGCTGTTACCTACGATTTACTTGTGAAAAAAATAATAAAAATTGTCTTTTCGTTTTTTTTATTATATATATAAGTAACCGGTTAAATTACCTTTATAGGTCTATAACTGCTACTTCCTTGAAATGGACATGAAGGTTGCTTTTTTTTATAGAAATGCAAAAAAATTTATAAATAATTTAATTTTTGAGCTGGATCGTAGATACATAGTTGAATGGCGAAACCGAAGAAAGAATTTAATATCGGACTTGTTGGATGTGGAACTATTGCCGACACCCATGCTGAAGCTATAGCAGAAACAGAATATGGGCGACTCATATCGGCCTACAGCAGAACCGAATCAAATCTGTCCGACTTTTGTAATAAATTTGAGGTTAAGGGTTACAGTGATTACCAGGAATTTCTTGCCGATGGTGATCTTGATATTGTGGTTGTCTGTACGCCCAGCGGCACTCATTTGGATTACGGAAAAGAAGCTGCGGAGGCAGGGAAGTATTTAATTATTGAAAAACCAATAGAGGTTACCCTGGATCGTGCCCGTCGGTTGATTGAAAGTTGCCACAAGAACGATGTAAACCTGGCGGTTATCTATCAAAACCGGTTTATCGATGATGTCAAAAAGCTGAAAGACGTCATGGAGGAGGGAAGATTGGGAAAGATAGTAATGGTGGACGCCTCTGTGAAATGGTTTCGGGATCAGGAATATTATGATAGCGCCGGTTGGCGTGGAACACTTTCGCTTGACGGTGGTGGTGCGGTAATTAATCAGGCCATCCATACCGTGGATTTATTGTTGTGGCTTTGTGGAGATGTGGAATCACTGCAGGCCTATAAAGATACGTTGACACATAAAAGAATAGAAGGCGAAGATAATGCCGTAGCCTCCCTGCGATTTAAAAATGGGGCCATCGGGGTATTCAAAGCTTCTACATCTATAGTTCCCCCGCAGAGTCGGGCTATTGAAATTCACGCAGAAAAAGGAACGGCTTACCTTGACGGAGACCGATTAAAACTTAGGGGGGCGGATCTTAATAAGAAGGAAATAAATACTGAGAAAAGCGGTGGGGCTGGTGCATCGAGTCCTCTTGCAGGTATGTCTAATAATAATCATAAAAAGCAATACGATCAGATACTATCGGCATTCGTTAATGATAATGAACCGGTTGTTTCGGGAGAAGAAAGTTTGAAATCACTGGCCTTTGTGGAAGGTTTATATCTTTCTGCTGAAGAAAAAAGGGCTGTATATCCGGACTCCTTGCTGGTTGGATAAAAAAGTTCTGCCAAAGAATAGCATTGAGTTGGCTGGGACAGGAATAAGGGATTTAAAAATTGATAATTAACTTAAAATAAGATAAGGGTAGCATTATGGCATCAAATAATATAACACGTAAAGACTTTTTGAAAAGTGCAACAGGTGCAATGGCGGGAGGTATGTTTGCCAGACCGATGGGTGCTTTTGCAGATAAGTTTTCTTCAGCTCAAAAGAGAAAAGTTGCGCTGGTGGGAACTGGTATCAGGGGGATTACCTTTTGGGGTAGAACGGTACGAGAACGATATGGCGATATTGCCGAATTTGTTGGATTGTGTGATATAAATCCTGGTCGACTGGAATATGGAAAGGAATACATTGGGGCCGATTGTCCAACATTCACTGATTTTGATGAGATGATGGACGAAACTGAACCTGAAATGCTCATTGTTACTACGGTTGATGCGACACACCATCAGTTTATAATCAAGGGCTTGGAGCGAAATATCGATGTATTAACGGAAAAGCCTATGACTACAGATGAGATTAAGTGTCAGGCAATTTTGGATGCCGAGAAAAAATCGGATGGAGAGCTTATCGTGGGTTTTAACTACCGCTATAGTCCGCACCATACGAAATTGAAAGAGATGTTAGTAAACCGGAGAGTTGGAAAAATCACTTCGGTAGACTTCGATTGGTATCTGAATGTGTATCATGGAGCCTCCTATTTTCGACGGTGGCATGGTATTGAAGCCAGCGGTGGTACATTGTTAGTTCATAAGGCCACTCACCATTTTGACCTTTTAAACTGGTGGCTGGATTCCGATCCGGTGGAAGTATATGCAGAAGGGGCCTTAGAACATTATGGAAGTAATCATCCGTTTCGGGGCAATAAATGCCGCACCTGTCCCCATAAGGATAAGTGTGATTTCTACTGGGATATTACAAATAATGATACCTATATGGATCTCTATGTGGACCATGAAGAGCACGATGGTTATATCCGCGATAACTGTGTGTGGAGACATGAAATTGACATTTATGATAAAATGTCGGTGCAAATAAAGTATGCCAATGACGTGCAGGTAAACTATTCTCTTACAACGTATTCACCCTATGAAGGGATGAAAATCGGATTCAATGGATTTGACGGACGTATTGATGCCTGGCATGGTATTCCCTGGAGAGAAGAGGAAAAGGCAAATCAGGCTGACCTTCATGAGCAGGAGATGTCTCAGGAAGAGCGGGAGGAAGCCATTGACTATGAAGAAATTATGGTTATGGATAACTTTAGCAGCCAGCATGAACAAATTAAGGTCCGTCAGGAAAGTGGGGGCCATGGCGGCGGAGACGTACGCCTGCAGGATCAAATTTTCCGGAATCCTGATATGGATGATCCTCTTGAGCATGCTGCCGGAAAAAGAGATGGTGCCATGTCTATACTGGTAGGTATCGCTGCCCGTAAAAGCATTGAATCAGGTAAGCCAGTACGCGTTGAGGATTTAACATCCCTTACTCCTCATCCAACTCGAGGAAGTTAAATAGTATTGTGTCTCCTTCCTGTTGCTTATATGTACAGGATCAGGATAGTAATGTTGAAATGTGATCTTTTAGAAGTAGTTATTATACGCCCGGCTTTATGCTGTGTAAGTGTAATAAATAACTCTTGCTATATGTAGACAGGAAGGAGATATATTATTGATTGTTTTGGTAGGAAGGTGAGCAGGGTATATAAAAAATTAATTTTCAGTCAGTATAATGATGTTATATTTTTAATTAAATAAGGCTTTGAGTACAGGTAACATTTAATATTTAAAACCTTGTTATTATTAAATGCTAATGTAAAAAAGGATTAATGAAAAATGTACGGTTGGAGGATATTGCTAAAAGGCTGGATCTAACTAAAGTTAGTGTTTCCAAGGCTCTCAGGGATCATTCGGATATATCAGAGGAGACGAAAAAGAAGGTAAAGAAAATGGCGCAAAAGATGGGGTATCGTCCCAATCTTGTAGCCCGTTCTCTGACATCAAAGAAAACTCAGATTATTGGAGTTATAGTTCCAAAGATTGCTCACTCCTTTTTTTCCTCGGTCATTGATGGCATTTATCAGGCCGCTCTTGAAAGTAATTATGAAGTTATTCTCGGAGTATCACTGGAAGATGATAAGTTGGAAAAGAAACATGTCGAATCGATGCTCAATATGAGGGTGGAGGGATTATTAATCTCCATTTCTGAAAAAACAAAAGAAGCCGAATACTTTGAGCGTGTAAAAGATATGAATGCGCAATTAGTATTCTTTGACCGGGGTTTTTCTGATGCTGACTATACTTATATGAGGGTGGATGACAAAAAACAAGCAAAAAAGGGGGTTCAATACCTTATAGATCGTAACTATACTGATATTGCCCATCTATCTGGTTATTTAAGCGTGGAAATCGGTAGAGACCGCCACCTCGGCTACCAGGAAGCATTGGCTGAAGCGGGTATAGATTTAGATGAGAATGCGGTTGTAGAAACAGGATTTAGTGAAGAAGATGGGTACAGGGGATTTGAAAAATTAATGGAAGGATACGGAAAACCGGAGGCCTTATTTTGCGTGACCTATCCTGTTGGATTGGGAGCACTAAAATACATGAAAGATCATGATATTGATCCGGGGGAGATCACCATACTTGCTTTCGGAAGCAGTGAATTTAATCAGTATCTCTCGCACCCTTTTATCTGTATTGATCAGCCTACTTTTGATCTGGGCTATCGTGCCTTTAAGCGACTGGTAATGGAAATTGAATCTAATGGTGAGGTCAATCCTGAACTTATTTCAATGCAGACCGACGTGATTGGGTGATTTGTTCTTATTGTTGGTTTAGACTTATAGTAAATAATTAATTAATTGTACATACTCTTGTTTTCTTGGAAAAAGGTATGGCTTCTTATAAGAAGGGTTTTCTTTTTTTTGCTTTAATAATATTGGCAGGCTGTAGCACCACACCGGAATTAGAATGGCATCAGGAGAATGAATATCGCTGGGCTGAAATTCCCTCCGGCTCGGAAGATGAGTATGGGTTTGAATTGCAATCTTCCTCTAAGACTGGTATCGAGTTTGGCAATTATATCACAGAAAAGGAATTAAGTGAAAACCGCCATTATCTCCTTGGTTCCGGAGTTGCTGCCGGGGATATAGACGGGGATGGTCTGGTAGATTTATACTTTGCCGGATTAAAAAACTCCAACAGACTGTACAAAAACATGGGGGGGATGGAGTTCAGGGATATCACTGATGAGGCTGGGGTAGCTCATGAAGGACACTATTCAACCGGAGTAACCTTTGCCGATATAAATGGTAATGGACATCTTGATCTTCTGGTTACTTCTATAGGTAAAAATAATGCCTTATATATAAATGATGGAGAGGGAAACTTTGAGCTACTTGATGATAGTGGTTTGGGAGCCGGAGAAGGAAGTACGACCATGGCCTTGGCTGATATTAACGGAGATCAGTATTTAGATCTCTATGTGGCTAAGTACAAGGAGAAGACCGTTAAGGATATGTATTCTACCGAAGAGCTTGCAATGAATAATCTTCTCAACGAGCCATTTAACAGGCAAAATCAAACGGGTCCGTTTTCTTTGACTTCCCCATTTGATGAGCACTACGAAATTTTTATGACGGACGATAATCGTCTTGCGGGTCTGGCGGAAACCGGTGAAGAAGATGAGTTATATATTAATCAGCAGGGATCATTTAAAAAGATGTCTAATCCGGAGGAAGTGTTTCTCGGCGAGGATGGAGATACTACAGGTTTAGAAAGAGACTGGGGGTTGACGGCCAAATTTCAGGACCTGAATGGCGATGGATTGCCTGATTTATATGTATGCAATGATTTCTTTACCAAAGATAAAATATGGATAAATCAGGGGGAGGGAACATTCAAACAAATAGATCAGTGGGCGATCAGAAATATTAGCTTTGCATGTATGGGAGTAGATTTTGCGGATGTCAACAGGGATGGAGAAACAGATATTTTTACTGCAGAGATGCTAAGCCCTAAACATTCCGAAAGACTTCGGCAAGTAGGTTCTGATGATCCAAATCCCGAGCAATACAGAAACGTTGAAGCCCGTCCTACAAATAATCGGAATTCTTTATTCCTTAAGCGAGAGGATTTTACCTATGCAGAAATTGCATATTTGAGTGGTGTAGAAGGCAGTGGCTGGTCATGGGATGCGTCATTCTTGGATATTGACTTAGATGGGTATGAGGATCTCATAGTTAATAACGGATACTTGTATCATATTCTGGATATAGATGCACAGCAAAATATGATACGCAAAGGAAAAAATATGGACGAACACTTTACTGAATTCATGCAAGGAGCCCCATCCCTGAAGTTGCGCAATCAAATATTTATGAATAACGGAGACCTGACATTCCGGGAAAGAGGAACCGAACTGGGATTTGAGGGGAAGGATATTTCCCACGGAATGGCCATAGCAGATTTAAATAATGACGGGACGCAGGATTTGGCTATTAACCGGATGAATCAAGAAGCGGCCATTTTTAAAAACATTGTCCGCGCTCCCCGTATTGGAGTCAGGCTTATTGGAGAGTCTCCGAATACACAAGCAATTGGTGCAAAGGTCAGGCTGATGGGAGCTGAGGTAGAGCAAGAAAAGGAAATAGCATCCGGGGGAGGATATCTATCTGGTTCAGATCCCGTGGTCATATTTGCGGCGGATGCCCAAAATGAGAATCATCAGTTGGTGATTACGTGGCCAGACGGGACAGAAAGCCAATTAGATAGTTTCCCTGCCAATCGCATTTATGAGATAAATGAAGCAGATATTCGGAAAGAAGAGAAGGAAACAAAAGATTCCGGAGAGATTAGTGATCCGATTTTTGAAGACGTATCCGATCAGATTAATCATAATCATCATGAAAACAATTTTAATGACTTTGAATTTCAACCCTTGCTCCCCTTCCGGCTCAGTCAATTAGGACCTGGCATTTCATGGATTGACATCGATCGGGACGGAGATGATGACTTGTTGATCGGTTCAGGTAAAGGAGGAGCGACTGGAGTTTATGAAAATTTGGGAGACGGGGAGTTTCGTGAAATCACCACCCTGCCTCTTCTAAGCCAAACAGCTCCGGGAGATCAGGCTGCAATTTTGGGTTGGGAAGAAAAACAGGGCCTAAATATGCTTGTTGGGAATGTAAATTATGAGCAGGGTAATGCCCAGGCACCATCTGCTTATCAATTCCGAGTTAATGATCTTAATAGTGTTGATGTGGATTCCTTGCCGGGTAATATGTCTGCCACGGGTCCTATGGCCGCAGCTGATTATGATTCTGACGGAGATATTGATCTTTTTGTAGGAGGAAGGTTTATGCCAGGCCATTATCCAAAAAATGCTACTTCGCGGCTTTTAGTAAATGAAAAGGGTTCATTTACTATCGATCGGACGAATTCAGGCAAATTACAGGAAGTAGGATTGGTTACAGGAGCGGTATTTACCGATTATGACCGGGATGGTGATCCGGATCTTATTTTAAGCCGGGCCTGGGATTCAATACTGGTATTGGAGAATGAGGATGGTAATTTCAGGGACGTGACTGAAGAAGTTGGACTTGCCAGTCTGAAGGGCTGGTGGAATGGAATTGCAAGTGGGGACTTTAACAATGACGGCAGACCGGATCTTGTCGTAACAAACCGTGGATTGAACAGTCCATATAAGCTTGCCCATGATAATCCAATTAGAATGTACTATGACTACCTTAATCGTGATCCGTGGGTTGAAATTATTGAGGCTCATTCAAATGCTGCTGAGGAATATGTGCCGCGGAGACAGCTATTTCATTTTGGATCAATCCCTGATATAGCCAATCAAATTAACAGCCATGAACAGTTTGCAAACAGCACCCTGCGCGATCTGTTTAGAGGAAAATTAGATGGCATGCCATATAAAGAGATTAATACGCTGGATCATATGGTATTTTTAAATACAGGTAATGGATTTGAGGGACGGAAGCTCCCTGTAGAATCTCAATTCAGTATATCCTTTCATGCAGGAGTGGCCGATATGGATAACGACGGAAATGAAGATCTGTTTTTAAGTCAAAATTTATTTGGAGTGCCTCGCCAGACTCCCCGCCAGGATGCGGGCCGTGGAATATGGCTCAAGGGAGATGGAGAAGGCGGCTTTACGGCGGTGTCCGGAAGTAAGTCGGGCATTAAAATTTATGGCGAGCAGCGGGGCGCAGCGTTCAGTGATTTTAACAAAGATGGGAAAGTAGATTTAGCTGTATCACAGAATGATTATAAAACGAAACTTTATGAGAATAAAACGGAGAAACGGGGCTACCGTATCACATTGGTAGGCCCATCCTGGAATAGAAATGCTATTGGATCAAGTATTCGATTGATTAACAAAGATGAAAATTTACAGGGACCCTTAAGAGAGATACAGGCTGGCGCCGGGTATTGGTCTCAGAATAGTTTTACCCAAATTATGGGTAATGATGAAGTAAAAGCAGAAAAGATACGAGTGATATGGTTTAATGGTAAAAGTGAAGAGATAGAGATTATTGAAGGGCAAAAAAACTATATCCTTCAGTACAAAGAAAAATAATTTGAAATATTTTTGAAAGGTAATTGAAATAAATTACCAATACTTTCAATATAGGTTTGTATTTTTTCTGGATTTTTTTTAATTAACCGGTGAAGTATTAGGGATAATCTAACAGAATCAAAAAAATAATGCTAATTATTCAAAAATCATCTATGGCATAGAAACTGGATATCGGTTTTTAAAGTATTCTACTTAACCGGTTATATAGTTCTGTGGTTTTTATTTTGATTTTTGAAAAAAGGGATCGTGATACTATGGGAAAAATAAAACAGACTTTTTTGGCACTTTTAATTGGTATAATTGGGAGTGTGTTCTGCGCCCCATCAATGTTTGCGCAGCAAATTAGCGGAACCGTAACAGAAGCTGAGACAGAAAATCCAATACCGGGTGCAAACATATACATTCCGGAATTGGAAACGGGATCTGCAACGGGCGCCGATGGCAGTTATAATATTACGCTTGATGAGGCAGGCACCTATACTGTGGTAGCTACTTTTGTAGGATATGAGCGTTTTGAAACTACACTACAGGTAGCTGGAGATGAGTCCGTCGAGTTGGATATTGAACTAATCCAAAGTGGAATAATTGGAGACGATGTTGTGGTTGTTGGGTATGGTACTCAGGAGCGGGGAGACGTAACCGGTTCTGTTTCATCAATCTCGAGTGATGATTTGAATCAAGCTTCCATATCCTCGATTGAGGAAGGTATGCAGGGCCTTTCCGCTGGTGTATACGTGGAACAGGGGGGGAATAAACCTGGTTCCGGGGCATCTATTCGAATTCGGGGAAATCGTTCGATTAATGCAAGTAATGAACCTCTTTTTGTTGTTGATGGTGTGCCCATATCTGGAGGAATTGAAGATATCAATTCACAGGATGTTGAATCCATAGAGGTATTAAAAGATGCGTCTGCTACTGCTATTTATGGGGCCAGGGGTTCAAATGGTGTGGTTATGGTCACTACCAAAAGAGGTTTTGACGGAGATATTTCTGTCACTTATGATGGCTCTGTTGGCTTCTCTCAAAAATTGAGGAGAGTTCCCATGATGAATGGTGAGGAGTGGGCAGAACTCAGGCGGGAAGCCTTTAGAGCAGCCGGAGATCCCAGATCTGATGAAGATTTGTTTCATCCAACAGAGCTGGAGCAGCTCCAAAATGGAACGTGGTCCAATTATCAGGATATGATAACCCAAACTGGTGTCAAACAAGAGCATCAATTGGGTATAGGCGGGGGAAACGAGAATGCGCAATACTTTGTTTCATTCGGCGGTCTGGATCATGGTGGTATTCTGGCTCCAGAAAATTTCCAACGCTATAATACACGAATTAACATTGACCTGGATATATCAGACAGAATTAGTATAGGTACTTCTACGCTTGGGAACTATAGTATTGAGGACGGCGGAAACAGAAATTTCTATGGAGAAGCTCTTGCCAATACGCCTCTTACCCAGCCGTATGATGATGAAGGTAATTTAAAGTTGGAGCCCAAACCCGATGCTCAGCGTACTAACCCGCTTTTAGAGGTGTTACCTGAGACGTACGTCGATGAGGTTAAAACCACGAGAATATTGAGCAATATATATGGAGAGTTTCAGTATAACGATAATTTGAGTTTTCGGATGAACTTCTCTCCGGATGTAAGAAGGGTAACAGATAATCAATTTCAATCTGACAGATCTCAGGCTCGCCAGGGCGGCCCGCCTACGGCACAAGTTGGAGGGACTGATATTATAGACTATACATGGGAAAACATTGTTAACTATCAGCAAGCTCTAGCTGAAAATCATTCAATTGACTTTACAGGTTTATTTAGTGTACAGGAAAGGCAGGAGGAATATTCAGGATCTTCAGTGAGAGGTATACCGCTTCGAGACATGCGGCATCATAACTTGGGAGCTGCTGAAGAAATACTAAATACCAGTTCCAATTTTTCAAAATGGTCGTTGGTATCTTACATGGCTCGTGCCAATTATAACTATGATGACCGATATCTCTTAACAGCTACTGGAAGGGTAGACGGATCATCACGTTTCGGAGAAAATAATAAGTATGGAATCTTTCCTTCAATGGCTTTAGCATGGAATATTTCCAACGAAGATTTTTTCGAATCAGGTGATATTCTTAATGATGCCCGGCTTCGTCTCAGTTGGGGTAAAAGCGGTCAAACAGGTATAGCTCCCTATCAAACCCAGGGGCTGGCTCAGCGAACTGCGTTTAACTATGGAGATACTCCGGCATTTGGATTCAAGCCTGATCAAATCAGAAATAACGATTTGAAATGGGAGACGACTACCTCTTTGAATCTTGGAATGCAGCTTGAATTTTTCAATTCCCGGGTTACAGCAGAAGTTGATGTTTACAGACAAGACACAGAAGATCTGTTACTTGAACGGGCAATTCCTACAACCAGTGGATTCAACAGTGTACTGGAAAATGTTGGTTCTACCCGTAATACAGGTATTGAAGGGTCTTTTACAACACGCAACGCTGTGGCAGATGATATTGACGAATTTGAGTGGACGACTAGCCTCAATTTTGCCTATAATAAAGAGGAAATTGTAGAACTTTTTGGTGGGGCTCAAGACGATGTTGGCAACCAGTGGTTTATTGGCGAGTCGGTCAATGTATATTACGATTATAAAAAAATCGGAATCTGGCAGTCTGATGAAGCCGAAGAAGCTTCACAATTTGGGCAGAAGCCTGGAGAAATTAAGGTCCGTGATCGCGATGGTGACGGGCAGATTACCGGAGACGACCGGTTTATCCTTGGTCAGCAACAACCAAAATGGCAAGGAGGTATAAACAACAGGTTCAGCTATAAAGGAGTTGATCTGTCAGTATTTTTAGTTGGTCGTATTGGCAGTATGATTAACAGCTCGGTTCATACTAGTCAAATGACCGGTCGGTACAATAATGTTAAAGCTGATTACTGGACTCCCGACAATCCAACCAATTCATATCCACAGCCTCGTGCTGATTTAGAGTTTCCGGTATATGGCGGTACGTTAGGATATATGAATGGAGATTACCTAAGAGTTCGGACAATAAATCTGGGTTATAATATTCCTGCCGACCTTGTTCAAAATGTTTTGGGAGCACAATCGCTCAAATTGTATGTCAATGCTGAGAACCCATTTATCATATCACCGTATGTGCGGAATCACAATGGAGTAGATCCTGAAACCGCTACGGGAAGCAGTACTCCTTCGCAATGGACTCTGCAGTTTGGAATTAATTTGTCATTATAATAATCAACCCGACAGGATATCATTATGTTTAAGTTTAAAAGTATTGTTTTTATTGTATCTATAGCTCTGTTGGCTATATCATGTACGGATCTCTTAAATGAGGACATTCGAACTGAAGTGGGTGATGATCGTTTTAATACACCTGCTGGGTTCAATGAAGCTCTTAACGCCGCTTATACTCCATTAAGAACCTATTATGGCACGGAAATGGGACACGGTATGACGGAGGGATATGGGGTAGATATCTTTCATGAGGGAGCCGATGGAAGTCATAAACAGTGGAATTTTTATGGTACTCAACTTAATCCCTCCACTGGGTGGGCTACAAGTTTATGGGATAATATGTATGAGGGAATTAACATTGCTAATACTGTCCTCAATCGTGGACAAACAGTTGAGGGTCTTTCTGCTGATGAAGTAACCGTTAGGTCAGCCGAAGCCCGTTTCCTCCGTGCCCACTACTATTTTATATTGGTACAACAGTATGGTCCGTTGCACATTACAACAGAGGAAACTGAAGGGGTTGAAACCGAAGCTACCAGATCACCAATAAGCGATGTATATGATCTTATTGTAGATGATCTGGAAACTGCTATCAATGATTTGCCGATAGAGGCAAGTGACTACGGGCGGGCTACGCAACCTGCCTCAGAGCATTTGTTAGCACGAGTATTATTAACCCGTGCTTCTTCCAGTGCCGCAGAATCTGGTGATTACGATCGGGCTGCGGAATTAGCTAAAAGGGTTATTAATGATTATAATTTCTCACTTCTTGACGATGTTGCAGATGTCTGGCGAATCGGAAATGAGCGTAATGAAGAAGTTGTCTGGGCAATGCAATATTCTGATAATGTTCTTCTTAATGGGGGAGGTAACAACGGACATCTCTACTACATCATGACCTATGATGAGATGCCCGGTATGAATAGGGTCGTTGAGTATGGCAGGCCATGGAAGAGATTCCGGGCTACTGAGTTTTTATATGACGACCTCCTTGGCCCTGATACTCGTGAGAATGATGCCCGGTATGATGCATTTTTCAGAGATGTCTACTATGTTACAAATCCAGGAACTTATACTGTAAACGGAGTGGACGGTGTTGAAATGGCTATGGGGGATACGGCTATTTACCTCCCTGGAGTTGAATGGACAGAAGAAGAAAAACAAGCGAAACCGTATACGGTTCTATCTCCGTCCGACTATAATCCCAGAGATTTCCCCTCGCTTGAAAAACACAGAGATCCTAATCGTGCAGATATAAATACGACAGCAGGATCCAGAGATTTTCTCGCATTTAGATTGGCTGAAACCCATCTTATTGCTGCAGAAGCTCTTCTTTTGGGCAGTGGTACTGTGAATGAAGCTGCGGAACATTTCAATACTGTTCGCAGACGTGCTGCCTGGCCGGATCGAGAAGCTGAAATGGAAATACCCCCTTCAGAACTGGATCTAGATGCTATTCTTGATGAACGTGCCAGAGAACTGCTCGGTGAACAATTTCGCTGGTATGACCTGAAGCGTACGGGGCAATTACTGGAACGGGCATATGAGCACAATCCCGAGGTTCAGAGCGTCGGGCTTATGGATGAACGACATCTGCTGCGGCCTATACCGCAAACCCAAATTGACCGAACAGAGGGTGGGGAAGATGCTTTTCCACAAAATCCAGGTTATTGATGATTTAATAATATAGACAGTCATGACAAGTATATTGATTGGTCTCCTAGCTGGGACCAATCAATATTTTTTTTGAGAAATGTATTCTTACATGATTATTGCTGGAATGATAAGAAATGCATAATGCCTAGAAAATTGCATTAAAAATAATTTCGGGTACAACAATCCTTTAGCTGTTTGACTAACTGTTCTAACCTATATTATTGACCAAAAAACTTGGTTGTGCGCAAGATGAGCTGTAAATCCTTCAGCCTAAGCAAGGCTATCAAAAGAAATTTTTTGGGAGTAGCAATTTTGAATTTACAATTATTACTATAGCAAAAATTGGGAGAAGAGAGAGTAACTCTATTTTTTATGTATACAACTTTAAATAAAAGCGATTAGAATAATGGGAAAAGTTAAAAGCTCCAGAAGAGAATTTATCAAAAAGTCAGCCTTGGGTACAGCGGGACTCGCACTTGGTTTCAGTGCAAAGAGTTACGGCAATATTCTCGGCTCTAACGACCGGGTACGAGTTGGGATTGTTGGATTCTCAAATCGAGCCAAAGGATCGCTCATTCCGTCTTTTTTGCAACATTCTGAAGAACTTAATTTCGAATTGGTTGCGGTTTCCGATATCTGGAACCGTCGTCGTAATGAAGGTGCTGCATTTGTGAAAGAACAGTCGGGCAAATCAATAGAAAAGGCCCGAAATAATGAAGAATTATATGAAAGGGGAGATATCGACGCCGTAATTATCAGCACGGCAGATTTTCAACATGCGTTACACTGTAAACAGGCTGTGGAGGCCGATTGTGACGCGTATGTGGAAAAACCTTTTGCAGAGACTATGGAAGATAACCGAGCCGGCTTGGATGCGGTGGAGCATTCTGGTAAAATCGTACAGATTGGTTCACAAAGAAGAAGTGGCAGGAACTATCATGCAGCTGCTGATTATATCAAGTCTGGTAATTTTGGAGATATTGTGAATGTAGAAATGACCTGGAATGTGAACCAACCTGGTCGATGGAGACTTCCCCGGCTTACTAAAGAAATTCGCAAGGAAGATACCGATTGGGAACGGTACCTGATGAATCGACCCAAAGAGCAATGGGATCCGCGAAAGTACCTGGAATATCGGTTGTTCTGGCCCTACTCCTCTGGCATTCCCGGACAGTGGATGTCTCACCAGATCGATACAGTCCATTGGTTCAGTGATCTTCCTTATCCACGCAGTGTGGCGGCCAATGGAGGGATTTATCTCTGGAATGATGGCAGGGAAAATTTTGATACAATGACGGCTGTATTTGACTATGGTCCACTGAACGACAAATCAAAAGGTTTTCAGGTGGTATATTCTTCTCGTTTTACCAATTCTGCAGGAGGGGTAAAAGAAATTTATTATTCAAATGGCGGCGAACTTAATTTGGCAACTAATAAGGTGACGCCAAATGGCGGACTGGAGGAACGACATGCTTCTGCCATGGGCATGGAGCCAAATCTCTTGCAGGAATATTCTCTTGCCGATGCTGTCAAAGCAGAAACCGGTGCCAATACAGGCGCTGACAACATGACCTCTTCTCATATGCGGAACTGGATGGAATGTGTAAGAAGTCGTGAAGAACCCAATGCAAGTGTGAGGGCCGGTTATAATCATTCTGTCGCTAATATCATGACAACAGCAGCATTAAGAACAGGAAAATATGTAACGTTCGACGAGGAAAGCCAGGAGGTACTGGCCGGAGGCGAAGTGTTCAAATATTAAGGTCATCACGATGATGATTTATTTATAGTTCCGTTGTATGTAGCCGTGTTATAAAGTATATCAGTCGGGGATAGTAAATATTGTTACAATCAGAAATCAAATCAATACTAGCTTCTGTATTGAAATTCTTAATGTTGATACGAATATAAATATTGAATGAATACTTATGCTCAACACCGCTACAGTTAACATTAGTATCATAATTTTTTCTCATTTTATTTACCGCATGTGATAATCGACAAAAAAAAGATAACGAAACAACTTCATTGGATGACCGGACTTCAAATGAGGAAATCAAAATAGAGCTGAGTAAAAATGAGGATGAAAAAAAGGTAGATGTATTCATTAGTAATAAATTCTTTACTTCCTATCTATATTCCGAAGAATTTAAAAAGCCAGTACTTTATCCTGTTAAGACTGTTCGGGGAAGTGTTGTAACCAGAGGTTTTCCCCTTAATCCCCGTCCGGGAGAGAGTACAGACCATCCTCATCATGTAGGTTTATGGTTCAATTACGGTGATGTGAACGGGTTGGATTTTTGGAACAATTCTAATAATATTCCTGCTGATAAAATAAATAACTATGGTTATATCCGTCATAAAAGCATTAATAACATCAGCAGTGGTACAGACAAGGGAGAGTTGAAAGTTACAATGGAATGAGTTAATGCTGAGGGTAAAATATTACTTGAGGAATCCACTATTTTTATCTTCACCGGAACAGATGATAGAGATCTATCGATAGAATTACGAGATTGACAGCTCTGGATAAAGACGTTTCTATGAAGGATAACAAGGAAGGAATGTTAGGCATGCGTATGGCCCGTGAACTCGAGCATCCAGACGAAAATGAAAATGCTACTGGTATATACAAAAGCAGCGAAGGTCTGGAAGGAATCGAGGTGTGGGGTACCAAGGGGAAATGGATGAATTTATCCGGTAAGATCGATAATGAAAGTACATCTGTAGCTATTCTGGATCACCCGGATAATGTAGGTTATCCTACCTATTGGCATGCCCGGGGATACGGACTGTATGCAGCAAATCCATTAGGGCAGAAGGCCTTGAGTGATGGGAAAGAAGAACTTAATTTTAAACTTTCTGCAGGAGAATCTGTTACATTCAAGCATCGCACTATAATTTATTCAGGTGAATCAGTTCCTGAAGAACAGGTAAATGAGGACTGGGATGCATTCAGCCGTAATATTTAGTGATGACTTTGGACTGGTAAATTGTTGAAATTTACCTGAGTCCTGTCGATATTTTCGAGTTGATTGGTCTGTTCTGATACTCGGTAAAAATGATTAATATCTACATCTTCAAAGACCTGTTTTTTTCCACTTGCTGGCCATAAAATTTCCATCCTATTAATTTTTGTAGCATCACCTAGCCCAATTTCTTGTTGCAGACTCGAAGACCCGAAACTGCCTCCTGTAGTAACCACTTTATGAATCGTTCTTTTGCCTCCCGGAGAATCAATCTCGATTTTTATTCTATTGCCCAATCCGAACCGGTTACTATCCTGCCCGTCGAATAGCAAGGTAACCCACCCATTTTTATGGCCGGGATTGTGAAACAAAGCGTTCATATAAAGATCTCCTTCATAAGCTCCGCCTATTACGGTAAAGATATCCTGATCCCCATCATTATCCAGATCAGCAAATGAAACGCCGTGTCCTTTTTGCAGATGGCCGAATCCTCCGGAGGCTGTGACTTCCTGAAAGGAATCTCCTCCGTTGTTACGGAACATTCTGTTAGGCATAATGGCGCGGAAATCGGGATCTCCGGTTCCAGCATAAAAATCGGGATATCCGTCATTATCCAAATCACCGAAATTTGATCCCATGGTATAGAGAACTTTTTCCAATCCAGTTTCATGGGTAACATCAGTAAAGGTACCATCTCCATTATTTTTATACAGCCTTGGCATTTCCGCATCAGTAGGCATGCCCAGGTACTCTTTAGCCACATCTCCGGATGTTGCGTAGTACCCTGATATAAACAAATCAAGCCAGCCATCATTATTATAATCCCAAAACCATGTCGGGAAACTCTCGACCGGTTCTTCTATTCCGGCCTTTCTACTCATATCTATAAAACTCGGAATATCCTTGTTTTGTAGTCCATTATTCTTTAAAAGTATATTTTGGTCGCCAAGTCTTGATATGTAGATATCCTGGAGTCCATCATTATTATAATCACCTGCGGTAACCCCCTTTATGTATCCGGTAATAGCAGCTCCGGCCTGGAAGGCAACATTTTCAAAGGTCCCGTTCCCATTATTGATATACAGTTCGGAAGGATGTTTTTGGAATTCATTTGACTCATTGCCGATAAATAGGTCCAACCATCCGTCATTGTTAAAATCAGCCCATACAGCTGTTTGAGTAGGATGAAAGCTTAACAAACCTGCACTTTCGGTTACGTCTGAGAATGTTCCGTCTCCATTATTGCGAAGCAAAGAATTAGGATGCAGCCCCTCTTCTCCCAGCCATGCTCCTCTCAGCACAAACACATCAGCAAAACCATCATTATTAAAATCAGCATGTAGTAGGTTCAAGCCTCCCACAATGCCTGTTAGACCCGCTTCTTTAGTTGACTTTGTGAAGGTCCCATCACCATTATTTTCATAATAATGCAGCTGGTCATTTAGTCCCCACGACGAGGCTACGATGTCAATAAATCCATCATTATTAAAATCTTCTGTTATGCTACCACCCGACAGACCGAATTCATCAGCCAGGCCGGCTTGTGGTGCTATATCGGCAAACGTTTTGATATCATATTTAGATTCTAACGCTTTGGCGGGGATGAGCCATTCTTTCGGTACATCCTCTGGATGTTTACCAAGAGTCATGTAGGCAATATTTAACAACCAGCGGACTTCCATATTATCAGTTTGCCATTTTTGAAGAATCTCCTGATAGATTTCAATTGCTTTTTCAGAACCCTCAGGCAAGGTATGTATACCTTCATCACGGATGGGAAGCAGGCATGAAGCAGAAGTGTGATTTAGCAAGCAATTTTGTTGCTCTCCCAGTCGTAAATAGGAAAGTGCCAGTAATTCTAAAGTTGATGGGAGGTATGCTAACCGGAGACTATCGTTCACTGATTCAAGCATGGTTAAGACAGAGTTAAATTCTTCAATAGCTTCCTGGGTGTCTCCTGCCAATAACAATTCACGCGCCAGTACACCGCTGTAATTAATTTTAGCATCTAGTTGATCAGGTTCAGCCATCTTTTTTATATACTCCACCCGTGCTCTGTTTGCATACTCATTGTTTTGTGGATCTACATTTTGGTTAATGCTGTCTAACCGGCTAATCATCTCATCCGTGCCGTCACTTAAATTGTTGCTTTTTAGACTACATGATGATATTGTTATGAAGAACAAAACGGGTAAAACAAAAAAAACAAGCGGATGGGTATCTACACGCATATGATATTTAGGCATTAAATTTATCCCCTCGGTTTTTATTATTCTTCTGAAGGAATCTCCTGTTTAGCAGATTAAGTAATCCCTCTTACTTTATTATTAAATAGTATAATTCCTCAACTTTCAGGGTCGGAAATAATAAATAAAGTTACAAGGTAAAATCAGGTTAATATCCGATGGCTTCGCCTCAGAGTAGTTTGTTCTAACCATATAAGCTATGATAATAAATTTATATAAAAAAAGGTGAAAGAATGAGAAAAAGTATTAGCTCGGGATATTAAATAAATTATGATTTACTGGTACTTAAGCAGCAGATTAACACAAGTTATTTAGATAATATCCTTTTTGTTTGCTATAAACTGATATGTGTTGGGACTCATCAATTTAGTAATGTTGATTTTGATAGGGATAAACTTTTTAGCTATACTTCCAACTTGGATTTTTGGGCCTGATAAGCTCCTTCTGCAAAAAGGGTGAGAGTTTCTGAGGGATATTTTCAAGCTGTGCTTGCAAGTTTAAGCAAGTTTTTTTCGTTAAAAATGATCAAAAGGATTATGGAAGAATTTAAATAGGAAGGAACCCCACGTAAACAAGTTTTTTTAGTTGTTACTTAACCGATTACTCAAGGTAAATATTTTATTGATTTAATCGGTTATCTTTAAGAAGTGAATTTCTTGCTAAAAAGAAATATAATTTAGACTTATACGGTATTTATATGATTATATCTGATTTAAAAGAGACCGAAGGACGTAGATTTCCTGCCCAGCGACTTACCAAAAATATTGCAGGGGGAAGTGCTCACATTCAACCGGAGAACTTTTCGCTTGGATTAGTAGTGCTTGATCCGAAAGGGGGGCAAGTACCATGGCATAATCATCCCCAAGAAGAAATTTATCATATTCTGGAAGGGACCGGAGAAATGTGCGTCGATGATGAGCGACAAAAAATTTATGGCGGACAGACGGTTTATATTCCATCCGGAAAGTTTCATCAATTGACCAATGTGGGAGAAGAGCCCCTTAAAATGATCTATTGCTACGGTCCCGCCGGAGATGTAGATCATTGGCGACAGGAGTTGGACGGAACGCTGCCAAAAGAAGGAGAAGATGTTCCTCCCCTGCCCGAAGGAGCCTGGCCGCAATGTACGAAATCAGCGGCCGGTAATGGCGAGAACGAATCTGAATAGAATTATATAACAGCGTAAAAGAATTGATAAGATGAGTGACGAATTAAAAAAGCATACGGTTGGTATTATAATGAATGGCGTGACAGGCCGTATGGGTACAAATCAGCATTTGTTACGCTCCATAATGCCGATTATTCAGCAGGGTGGTGTAAAGATAAGTGAAAACGAAGTAATCGTTCCTGATCCGGTACTGGTTGGCCGTAATCCGGTAAAGCTGCAAAACCTACAGGATCAAACCGGTATTGAAAAATGGACGACCGATCTGGATTCTGTCTTGGAGGATGACGACTATCAGATCTATTTTGATGCCCAGCGAACGGATCTGCGATTTGATAGCGTGAAAAAGGCAGTAGCAGCTGGTAAACATATTTACTGTGAAAAGCCAACGGCAGTCTCCACTGAAGAGGCAGTAAAGCTATACCATATTGCCGAGGCAGGTGGTGTAAAACACGGGGTGGTTCAGGATAAGCTCTGGCTGCCTGGACTGGCTAAATTACAGCAGCTGAAAGAGCAGGATTTCTTTGGTAAAATTCTTTCGGTTAAGGCCGACTTTGGTTACTGGGTTTTTGAAGGAGATACCATTCCCGCCCAACGTCCTTCCTGGAACTATCGCAAAGAAGATGGCGGTGGAATTATTCTCGACATGTTTTGCCATTGGCGATACGTGCTTGATAATATTTTTGGGGAAGTTAAACGAGTATCTTGCCTTGGTGCCACTCATCTGGATGAACGGTACGATGAAGATGGAGAGCCTTATGAGGCTACGGCCGATGATGCAGCTTATGCGATCTTTGAACTGGAAAATAATGTAGTGGCCCAGTTTAATTCTTCATGGACCACCCGGGTCCGCCGCGATGATTTAGTTACCTTTCAGGTAGACGGAACGGGTGGATCGGCTGTAGCCGGACTGCGGGAAGCGTGGATCCAACCTCACTCAGCGACACCAAAACCAGTGTGGAATCCGGATGTCGATTCAGATCACGATTTTAACGAGGACTGGATTAAGATGCCTGATCAACAGGAATTTGATAATGCATTCAAAGTGCAGTGGGAGCTTTTCTTGCGCCATGTCGTCAAGGATGAACCCTTCCGATGGGATCTGCTGGAAGCGGCTAAAGGAGTTCAGCTTGCTGAGATTGGATATAAAGCATCTCAGCAGCGTGAGTGGATGGACGTACCTTCTTTAACGTAATAGTAATTAATGTAAATATTTAAAACATAGAAATAGAAGTAGGCACTATAATGAAAATAAAAGATGATCTTGTAGCTGAAGATCTTCAGGAATCACTCAACAGGTTTTGGAAGCTTTCGGGTCAAAAAATACGATTGATTCGGGATGAATATGATACCGCTAAAGGTTCACCGGTCTTTACCAAAAGAGGAAAATACACTTCGCGTGGATGGACCGAGTGGACGCAGGGATTTCAATTCGGATCAGAAATTTTACAGTACGATGTAACCAATGATACGGAGTTTCTGGATATGGCCCGAGAGGCTACCGTCAACGAAATGGCCCCTCATATCACGCATATAGGAGTTCATGACCATGGATTTAATAATGTAAGTACATACGGTGCCCTCCGCCGACTTAGTCATGAGGGACGAATAGAAGCAGATAAATGGGAAAATGAGTTTTATGATTTAGCCCTCAAAAGCACCGGGGCGGTACAGGCTGCCCGGTGGACCCCCACAGAAGACGGAGAAGGATTTATTCACTCGTTTAATGGTCCGCACTCCCTGTTTGTAGATACCGTTCGAACCCTCCGGGCTCTGGCAATTAGCCATCATCTGGGACATACTCTGTATGGAGAGCACGATGAACCCATTTCCCTGTTGGAGCGCTTGATACAGCATGCCCGTAAGACGGCCCGCTATAATATCTATTATGGATCAACTGATGCCCCCTACGATATTCGGGGACGAACTGCTCATGAATCGGTGTTTAATGTTACAGACGGTCAGTACCGTTGCCCGAATTCCCAGCAGGGTTACTCTCCCTTTTCAACATGGACACGGGGGCTGGCCTGGGCAATGTGCGGATATGCCGAACAGCTTGAATGGCTGGAAACAATTGGCGATGAGGAACTCGAACCTTTTGGCGGCCGGTCTTCCATTGAAGATATGATGCTCAAGGCAGCTAAAGCCACATGTGATTTCTATATTGACAATACGTCTCTGGATGGTATCCCTTATTGGGATACCGGAGCTCCTCAGTTGCACAAGCTTGGTAACTACACCCAGGTGCCGGCAGATCCTTATAACGATTATGAGCCAGTGGACAGCTCGGCTGCAGCTATTGGCGCCCAGGGCTTGTTACGCCTTGGACATTATCTGAATACGAATAACGAGCAGGAAGATGGAAGTCGCTACTGGCAGGCGGGCTTAACCGTTTCCGGAACTTTGTTGGATGAACCCTATCTGAGTACCGACAAATCACATCAGGGACTTTTGCTTCATTCGGTGTATCATCGACCAAACGGCTGGGATTATATACCGGAAGGACAGAAAATACCCTGCGGAGAATCGAGTATGTGGGGAGATTATCATATGCGCGAACTGGCACTCTATCTGACGCGGACCTATAAAGAGGCTCCTTATTACACTTTTTTTAATGGAATAAAGTCTGAGGTATAACTATGAAACCTGTTGCATTAGTAACCGGTGGATCACGGGGAATTGGATTGGGAATCGCCAAAAAACTTAGCCAAAACGGATATGATATTGCTTTTAACGGAGTCCGTGGAGAAGAAAAGGTACAGGAGGTTAAAAAAGAACTCAGTTCTGAAGGAGCAGAGGTTATTTATTGTCAGGGTGATATAGGATCAGCTAAAGATCGCGAATCCATTGTTAATAAGATCCGCTCGCATTTTGGGCGACTCAATGTACTCGTTAACAATGCAGGTGTGGCTCCCAAAGAGCGTCAGGATCCGCTAAAGGCCACCGAAGAAAGTTTTGAACGCCTTATGCGTATCAATCTCCAGGGTCCCTATTTTCTCACGCAGCGCGTGGCCCGGTGGATGGCTGAGCAAAAAAAAACTGACGATTTATTTAACGGAAGTATTATAAATATCGGATCTATTTCCGCAACGATTGTTTCGCCTAAACGAGGTGAGTATTGTATATCAAAGGCCGGAATTGCTATGCATAGTAAAATTTGGGCTGCTCGTATGGCCGAATACGATATTCCGGTTTATGAAGTCCGGCCCGGTATTATCAAAACGGATATGACCTCCGGTGTAGAAGGAAAATATGATAAATTGATTGCGGA
>JBEPXF010000015.1:0-22641 GCA_041642075.1 Fodinibius sp. | reverse complement strand
CTCGGTATCGGATTTGTAATGATCTTCTACTATCTAGTGAAATCTATTTATACAGGTAAAAAGGCACCGGTTAATCCTTGGGGAAGCCGGGCCTTAGAATGGCAGGTAAATAGCTTGCCACCTCTTCATAATTTCAATTATACTCCAGTTATCATCAACGGTCCGTACGACTATCATAAACCAATGGATGAATTCCAGCTTGGCTTGGCTGAAACCGGACATGGGCATGGAGAAGAGGCAGAAACAACTGATGAAATTGAAGCAAAAGCTGAATAATTGAGTATTAAACTATAAACAGCAGAATCTGAATTATGGCAAATCATTCAAGTTCCACACATTCTAAATTTTTACAACATCATTTTGTAGATGCTGAACAGCAGTTTGATTCTGCAAAAATGGGAATGTGGGTATTTTTAGTAACTGAAATCCTCTTTTTCGGCGGCCTTTTCGCTGCCTATATAGTCTACCGGCTGTGGTATCCCGAGCTTTTTACCTTAGCATCAGAGCAACTTGATACTTTTTGGGGCGCTGTAAATACCGTTGTACTTATAGGCAGTAGCCTAACAGTAGCTATGGCGATTAAATCAGCACAGCTTAACCAAAAGAAAAATATTGCCATAAACCTTGGAATTACTCTGGCTCTTGCCGCTGTGTTTATGGTTATTAAATATTTTGAGTGGACGCATAAATTCCACCTGGGAATCTTCCCCGGCGAGTTCTATGCCTTTGAAGGTATCGATCATCCCAAAGCCAATGTCTTTTTTAGCCTTTATTATTTAATGACCGGCCTACATGGTATCCACGTGGTTATTGGTATAGGCTTAATGATTTGGCTTCTTTTAAGATCAATGAAGGGCCATTTTGATAGCGAATACTATACACCGGTTGAAATAACAGGACTGTACTGGCACTTGGTTGACATTATTTGGATTTTCCTTTTCCCCTTATTTTATCTAATTGACTGATAACTAAAAAAACGTTTTTTCTCATGAGCGGACATCACATATCATCCGATAAAACATTATTAAGCGTGGCGGGCGCGCTCTTTATCTTAACAGTACTTACCGTTGGCGTTCATTACATATATATTCCTGATCCCTGGTCCATTATTGTTGCGATGGGGATAGCTATTTTTAAAGCCACATTGGTTGCTTTATTCTTTATGAACCTGTACTGGGATGAAAAATTCAATCTAATGCTTTTTCTTGCCTCTATTGCCTTTTTTATCCTCTTGGTAGGACTGACTCTGCTCGATACTCTATTCAGAACTGATATCGTCCCGGGATTTTAAATTGAACTCTTTTACTCTTTCGTTATTATTTTAAGCCGGCCTTGTTAGGTCGGCTTTTTTATTTACTTACTGCTAAATTCCTTAAAACAATTTAAAATTGTCTCATAAAAAAAGGCTGCGAATTTATTCGCAGCCTTTTTTACTATCTGATTAATGTTTTAAAATCTATTTATCATCCCTTACGCAGTCGATCTTGGGTTCTTTCTTACACGGATCAACTGCTGTAGCTCCGCATTTTGGACATTCACTTGGTTTAGCCATAATTATTCCTCGGTTTTTCGTTAACCTTTTAACCTTCATTTAAAATATACCAAAGTATTACTGATATGATTCCTCGAATCTAAAATTTATACTTAATCTAAGTTAGATATATAGTTTTTCTGTTGATGGACAGAAAAACTATATATCTACCGTCAAAACCATTTTTCATTTTTATCACCTTTTTTGAACACTCTATTACCAGCCCGGCGTTCAAATTTAGTAATTACCGAACCTTCTCCCTTTTGCCGTACAAAGCGTACAACGCGTGCCGAGAGATAGCATATAAAAAAGGCCAATAATGCAGCTAAAATAGTCGTTATCGGTCGCTCTGCAAGATTTACATACACTTGTTGGAGATACTCAACTCCTTCATTAAGATAATCCATTACATTGTTTACTGCCCCAGCTCCGTATTCTTGATTAAATTCGGCAGCGGTTAAGGTATTATAATCATCAATAATATTGCTTATTTCGGGAATATTTTGGATCCACCAAACTATTTCTCTCACAGTATCGGGTAGCGCGCGAAAACCTTCCACGACTTTCTGAATTAAGTTTCCCGATGCGGCCATACTAATGATAGCAGATAACGGTGCGGCCAGTTTAAGGGCAAACTCAATCAGAAAAAAAATAGGTTGTATTATGTACCTCACGGTATTATTTCTTAAATAAATTATGATTCACCACTACTTAAGCCTTACATTTAGCTTCAAGCTAATATATTAAAACTCTTTAAGCTAACCGAAACGAATGCTCGCAAAACGAATTATTCCTTGTCTCGATATCAAAGACGGACGAACAGTAAAAGGAGTAAATTTTGAAGGACTACGCGATGCCGGAGATCCTGTTGAACTCGCCCGCCGGTATGCGAAAGAAGGCGCAGATGAGCTTGTCTTTCTGGATATAACAGCAACGAAAGAGAAGCGAAAAACACTGGTAAAGCTGGTAAAGAAGATCGCCCTTGAGCTCGATATCCCATTTACCGTTGGCGGTGGTATCGGGAGTGTTGAAGAAATAGCTGATTTGCTGCATGCCGGAGCCGATAAAGTATCGCTAAACAGCGCCATTGTACGTAATCCTGATTTGATTAATAAAGCTTCCCGGCAATTTGGTTCTCAGTGCATTGTTGCAGCCGTAGATGCCAAAAGAAAAGAAAATAAATGGGAAGTTTTTATTTCAGGAGGATCCAGGAATACGGGCAAAGATGCTCTTAAATGGATTAAGGAAGTTGAAGAGCGGGGAGCAGGAGAAATTTTATTGACCAGCATGGATCGGGATGGCACAAAATCTGGTTTTGACCTGGAACTGCTGTCAGCTGTGGATGATATTATCTCAATCCCTGTCATTGCCAGTGGCGGTGCGGGAACTTCTCAACACTGCATCGACGCCGTTAAAAAAGCAAAGGCCGATGCGGTATTGGCGGCCAGTATTTTCCACTTTCAGGAAATTGAAATTCGAGATCTCAAGGGAAAACTAAAAAATGCGGATATCCCCGTTCGGGAAACTATATAATTGCCTTCTTTCTCTATGCTGTCAAAAATAAAGAGCTAAAATATACCATAAGAAATACACCATAACTATTTTGACATGATTGATATTGATTCTATAGATTTTGATAAAGGAGACGGATTTATTCCCGCCATCGTTCAGGATGCGGATTCGTTTCAGGTACTTATGCTGGGCTATATGAACCGTCCCGCTCTGGAAACAACTCTTGAAAAAGAACGCGTTACCTTCTTCAGCCGAAGCAAGCAGCGGCTGTGGACCAAAGGGGAAACTTCCGGCAATTACCTGGACCTGGTAGATCTTCAGCAGGACTGCGACAATGATACGCTACTGGTACTGGCTCATCCACAGGGACCAACCTGCCATACGGGTAATGAAAGCTGCTTCTTTAAAAAAGATTTTAAACCGACCTTATCACCGGATTTCTTATCCCAGCTGGAAACCCTTATTGTCAGCAGAAAAAAAGAACGACCGGAAGGGTCCTACACTACCCATCTATTTAATGAGGGATTGGATCTGATCACTCAAAAAGTAGGTGAAGAAGCAATAGAAACGGTTATTGAAGCAAAAAATAACAACCCAGATGAATTCAAAGGTGAAGTTGCAGATCTTTTATATCACCTGTTGGTGTTGCTAATTGAAAAAGATATAAGTTTACATGATGTTATTGAGAAACTTCAAGAACGCCATCAACATCAATAATAAGCACTACTTTTTAACGGCAACCTTGTAGAGCCAGATAATGAAAAATACTGCTGCCAGTCCGCCCAGCCAATTCGCATAAGGAGTAAAGGATTCCGGGACAATACGAAGCGCATCGGTACTCTCCTGGATGGCAAATGGGATGGCCAGAATAATTCCTATTAGCGCCTCTCCGGTGATAAGTCCCGATGAAAAAAGCAAGCCATTATTTTCAGCTTTAATTTTCGCTTTTTCCGGATCTTCATTTGCTTCTTTTGCCCGCTTAGTTACGACTATTCCAGCAAACCAGGCAATCATTCCGCCTACAAAAATAGGGACCGTTAATTCCAGGGGTAGATAAATTCCCACAGCTACTGCTAAAACAGGCGTTCGAAAATCTGATCCACGCTTTTCCAGAAATTTATCGAGCATGATAATAGCCACCGCTATGGCTGATCCAATCCAGATCATATTCCACTCTAAATTTCGGGCAAATACCCCTTCGGCCACCGACTGCATCAATGTGGCTTGTGGTGCGCTGAGCATCTCATCGGGATTCATTCCCTCCCTGGGAAAAATTCCGCCCATCCCGTAGGCATTAAAGAGGAGACTTAAGATAGGTGCGATAACAAGGGCTGCGGTTACTACTCCTATAATCTGCATGATTTGTTGCTTGTAGGGTGTAGAACCTACCAATTGACCTGCTTTTAGGTCCTGCATATTATCACCGGCAATAGCGGCAGCGCAGGCAACCATCGCTCCCACTACAATGGCGGCCGCAGCAGCAGCCTGGGCTCTTTCCGTATCGGCACTAAACTCAAGCTGTGATCCCAGCAATGCAAGTAAAATCAGCGAAGTAGCCAAAATAGTAGCAATAGTGACCCCGGAAATTGGGTTATTAGAGGATCCAACTAAACCCGCCATATAACCGGCGACAGAAGCGAATAAAAATCCGGCAATCAGCGAGAACAGCATTCCGATTGCCATCGTTGACCAATATAATCCGCTGCTAACGGGCAAATGAGCGGTGTCAATAACCTGAGTAAAAACCAAAAATATCGGTAATGCAAGTCCTGCAACTCCCCAAAGAACATAATTAATCGGCATATCCCTTTCGGTTCGTAGTCGGGTATCTCCCTCTCCCGACCGTATTTTTTGAACGGCCTTCCAGGACGATTGAATGCCGTCTTTCAGGGGCTTGGCTAAGGAAATAAGAGCCCAGATCCCACCAACTACCATAGCACCTACTCCCATATAGCGTATTTTCTGACTCCAAATCTCTAAAGCTGCACTATAGCCCGAAGCCTCCCCCACAACGGCTGAAACTTCAGCGGGATCAGTAAAAGCCATATACAACGGTATGCCGAATAGCCAGGAAATAAGTCCACCTGCAAAAACCAATACCGCAATATTAAGTCCCACTATATACCCCACGCCAAGCAATGCAACCGAGAGCTCCGTTCCTAATCCAAAAATAGAACGGCCTACCGTTACCGATCCGCTGGCCGCACCTGAAAATACCTTTAGTCCGGTTTGCCCCAGCTTAAATAAGGCCCCGGCTAATCCAGCCCATACAATTTGTTTTATACCTTTACCCCCTTCGGTTCCAGCTTTGAGGACTTCCCCGGTAGCTACGCCTTCCGGAAATTTCAGATCTTGTTCAATAATTAACGCACGACGCAAAGGGATGGTAAAAAGTACTCCAAGTACGCCTCCCAGCATGGCAATAGCCATCGTATCGAGGAAGGGGAAGTCTGCCCAATAACGAAGCAGAATAAGGGCCGGAAGGGTAAAGATAACACCAGCAGCGAGTGATTCCCCCGCCGAAGCAGCTGTCTGAACAATATTATTTTCCAGAATATTAGAATGCTTAAATAACCTAAGCAGAGCCATTGAAATTACAGCTGCTGGAATGGAAGCAGAAACCGTCATTCCAACCTTTAATCCCAAATAAGCGTTGGCCCCGGCTAAAATAGCTGATAATAAGATACCCAGCACAACCGCTTTGAAAGTTATTTGAGGAAGATCGTCTTCAGCACTGACAAATGGCGTAAACTTCTTTTCTGAATTACTCAAGGTACTCTTTTTATTGGCTTGGCATTTAAAGTTATGACAAAGTTAATAGATGCAATTAAGAAAGCAAGAGCATTTTAAGATTACATGCATAAGATTAGCTGAATCTGACAATGACCTTTCTTCCCCCATCCTATTTAATTAACTTCCCGCCTGTCAATAAATATTTAAATAATTTTTATATATGAAAATTACAGTTGAGCAGCTAAAAGGAACACATATGCAGGCCGAAAATGAAGAAGAGGGACTTATTCGCATGGACGGCTCCACAAGTATTGGCGGACTGGAAGGTGGATTTAGTCCTATGCAGCTTCTGTTGGCCGGCGCAGGTGGATGCAGTGCAATTGATATTATTGGCATACTAGAAAAGCAAAAGCAGGATTTAAAAGATCTTAAGGTTGAAATCGAAGGTGATCGTCAAAAGAAGGATACCTATTCAGAGTTTACGACCATCCATATGCACTATATTTTTACCGGAGATCTTGACGAGCGAAAAGTAGAACGCGCAATCAACTTATCTTTGGATAAATACTGTTCCGTCTCAAAAACATTGGAAAAAACGTCAGAGATTACCCATAGTTACGAAATCAAATCCGAATAATATTTAATCATGAGTGAGCAGAAGGCCGAAACAAAATCTATTCGCACCCAAACTGAACGCACCGAACAGCGAGAGCATTCTACTCCCCTTTTCATGACCTCCAGCTTTGTTTTTGATTCAGCTGAGCATGCGCGTGCACTATTTGCCCGGGAGGTAGATGGAAATGTCTACAGTCGATATTCCAATCCCAATACCAATGAATTTGTGGAAAAGATGTGCCGTCTGGAAGGTGCAGAGGACGGTGTTTCTACAGCTTCGGGGATGTCTGCTATCTTCTCGAGTCTTGCTGCTCTACTCGAACAGGGAGATCATATCCTGGCCTGTCGTTCTCTATTTGGATCCTCCCATCAAATTTTAAACGAGATTTTACCTAAATGGGGCATCGACTATTCATATGGAAATATTGACCAGCCGGAACAATGGGAGCAATATATACAAGAAAACACCAAGGTGTTATTTCTTGAAACTCCCTCTAACCCGGGACTCGATCTCATTGATCTGGAATGGGCCGGAGAGCTAGCCAAAGCCCATAATCTGATTCTTATTGTTGATAACTGTTTTGCCACTCCATACCTTCAAAAGCCGATAGAATACGGTGCCGATATTGTCTTACACTCTGCCACGAAGTTTATTGACGGTCAGGGTCGCGGAATAGGCGGCGTGGTCGTAGGGAAAGAAGAATATATTGAAGATATCAGTTTCTTTTGCCGGCATTCCGGTCCTGCCCTCTCTCCTTTTAACGCGTGGATGTTTTCAAAAAGCCTAGAAACCCTGCCTGTACGTATGGATCGCCACTGCGATAATGCACTGGCACTGGCCCAGTTCCTGGAAGAGCAGTCCAATGTAGAATGGGTGAAATATCCATTTCTCCCGAGTCATCCGCAATATAAGCTGGCACAAAAACAGATGAAGAAAGGGGGCGGAGTTGTGGCCTTCAACATTGAAGGAGGATATGATGCTGCCAAACATTTCCTTGACAAACTTAATACTCTATCCCTTTCGGCTAACCTGGGCGATACCCGAACCATTGCTACGCATCCGGCCTCTACGACTCACTCTAAGCTCACAGAGGAAGAGCGTGCAGTAGTAAATATTACGCCCGGAATGGTTCGAATAGCTGTGGGACTGGAAGCAATCGAAGATATCCAACAGGATATTGATCAGGCCCTGCATTAAATTTTATGGAAACTATCTTCCCGCATAACAGAAGAATACCGGGATAATATTATTTATCCGTAACGCATCCTTCGGAGGCTGAAGAAACCAACTTAGCATATTTATACAATGAGCCGCTAGTCACCTGCAGTGGAGGTGCTTCCCAGTTTTTACGTCGATCTTCCAGTTCTTCGTCGGACAGATCCACATTGATTGCTCGTTCGTCGGCATCAATCGTAATAAGGTCTCCATCTTCGATTAATCCAATAACTCCGCCAACTTGTGCCTCCGGTGTCACGTGACCAATAACAAAACCGTGACTCCCCCCGGAAAAGCGTCCGTCAGTAATAAGCGCTACTTCCTTACCGAGTCCGGCGCCCATAATCGCTGCCGTTATTGACAACATTTCACGCATTCCGGGACCGCCCTTGGGCCCTTCATATCGAATTACCACCACATCTCCTTTTTGTACCTCTCCGTCCTGAATCGCTTTCAGGCTTTCCTCTTCTGAGTTATAAACACGCGCCGGTCCAGAAAACCGGGTTCCCTCCTTGCCGGTAATCTTGGCTACTGCCCCTTCCGAAGCCAGGTTACCATATAAAATTTCCAAGTGCCCCGTGGACTTAATAGGCTTATCAACCGGTGCAATGATATTCTGCTCCTCAAAAAGTCCTGGTACATCAGCCACATTTTCTGTCAGTGTTTCTCCGGTTACCGTTAAACAGTCTCCCTCTAAGTAGCCTTCCTCCAGAAGTAATTTTTGAACAGCCGGAACCCCGCCTACATTGTAGAGGTCTTCCATAACATATTTCCCACTGGGCTTAAGGTCTGCCAAATATGGCGTTTTATTACTAATTTCCTGAAAATCATCAATCGTGAACTCCACATCAGCCGCATGCGCAATCGCCAGGATATGCATTACGGCATTCGTGGATCCCCCCAGGGCAATGGTCATGGTAACCGCATTCTCAATCGCCTGCCGCGTTATGATATCCCTTGGTTTGATATCCTGTTCAAGTAAAAGCCGGATCGCCTCTCCCGCTTTTTTACACTCTTTGATCTTTTCGGAATGGGTGGCTGGAATAGAGGAACTAAAGGGCAAACTCATCCCCATTGTTTCGATGGCCGAAGCCATGGTATTGGCCGTGTACATTCCCCCACAAGCACCAGCTGTGGGACATGCATGACGCAGTACATCCTTCATTTCTCTTTTAGTAATTTCCTCCGAGAGATAGGAACCATAAGATTCAAAAGCAGATACAATATCCAATTTCTGTCCGTTAAGCTCTCCAGGCCGAATAGATCCTCCATATACCATAATTGATGGACGATTAAATCGAGCCATTGCTATAACAGCTCCGGGCATATTCTTATCACATCCCACAATAGAGATATTGGCATCGTACCATTGGGCACGCATTACCGTTTCAATTGAATCCGCAATTATCTCGCGGGATTGCAAGGAATATTTCATACCCTGGGTACCCATGGAAATGCCGTCACTCACACCAATGCTATAAAAATTTAATCCGACAAGTCCCGCTTTCCATGCACTATCACGCACATGCTCAGCAAGATCATTTAAATGCATGTTGCAGGGATTCCCTTCCCATCCGGTGCTTGCAATTCCTACCTGCGCTTTATCAAAATCTTCATCAGTTAAACCCGCGCCGTATAACATGGCTTGTGAGCCAACCTGGGATTCCTCCTGTGTTAATCGAGAACTGTACTTATTGAGTTTAGGAGACATAGAGACGTATTTTACGGTAGATTATCTAAAAATAGTTAAGGAAATAAATATAAAACATGCTGTAATAAACAGCATGCTAAAGCTAACATATTCGTAAAACTATACAAGGAGAAAAAAGAAACAAAAATATTTTCTTTTTTTATTTGACAAGTAAGTTTCCATTATATATACTACTGCTTCTTAATTCAAAGAAACAGCCAAAATTGAATAAACCAGCATCACATACGAACTCTGTTGTCCAATTGCCGGAAGCTCCTTCCGGCTTCAAAACAACTGATAGTATATCTATACTGGTTGCTCTTGCGTTCATTTCTGTTGTATTACCTATTATAGCTGTTTCTGTCTCTCCCGTGGTAGGTCTAATTAGCATTCTAATTGGTCTACCTATTCTAATTTCTGGCATTATTAACCTAATTCTAATTATTAGCTAACCAAAATAGCCAGAGGTTAGAAACTCACAGTCCACTAAAAATGCTGCTTTATTTCTGACCTCTGGTAGGAAAAGTATATCTACCGGATTATATATGGCACAGCCAAAAACAGAACCCGCTAAACAAAAAAACAAGAACCAAGCTACGAATACGCCTAACACAGCTGTATTAAATGGCGCGGAGATTTTAATTAACACCCTAAAGGATATCAACGTGGATACCATTTTCGGTTACCCCGGTGGGGCTGTTCTGCCTATTTATGATTCCCTTTTTGACGAACACGATATAAATCACGTTTTAATACGTCACGAACAGGCCGGCGCTCATGCCGCAGATGGTTATGCACGTGCCACCGGAAAAGCTGGGGTGGTATTGGTGACTTCTGGTCCCGGTGGAACAAATACGGTTACTGGAATTGCTACCGCAGCCATGGATTCTATTCCCATGGTGGTTTTCACCGGTCAGGTACCTACCAATATGATTGGAAATGATGCTTTCCAGGAAGCGGACATTGTGGGTATCACTCGTCCTATAACCAAGCATAATTATTTGGTCAAGGATGTCGGTAATCTTGAACAGGTTATCCGGGAAGCATTCCACGTAGCAACAAGCGGACGTCCGGGACCTGTACTGGTTGACCTTCCAAAGGATATGATTAAAAATGAGGCCCATTACAGTGGTTTAAAGAAAGTTTCCATTCCCAGTTATAAACCTACGCGTGAGGGACATTCCTCACAGGTTGCCAAGGCGGCCCAAATGCTTAGCAATGCCAAAAAACCGCTTATTTATGCTGGTGGAGGCGTTATTCTTGGTGAAGCTTGGGAAGAACTTACAGCAATGGCTGAGCGTCTAAACATTCCGGTAACAACTACCTTAATGGGATTGGGTGGATTTCCCGAGAGTAAATCCCAATCACTGGGAATGCTGGGAATGCACGGAACATATTATGCAAATATGGCCACTACCGAATGCGATGTACTTTTGGCCGCAGGCGCAAGATTCGATGACCGGGTTACAGGTCGACTCGATGGATTTTCGCCGCATTCTAAGAAAATTCATATTGATATAGATCCTTCGAATATTGGAAAAAATGTTCCGGTTGAGGTACCTATTGTTGGAGATGTAAAAAATGTCTTGTCAGCTATAGATCAGCAGGCCAGCAAACCTGATACAACGGAATGGTGGAATACCATTGAAGACTGGAAAAAGAATCACCCACTGAACGTTCCGAAACCAGAGGGACTCATTAAGCCTCAACATATGATTGAACGAATCTCTGAGGTAACAAATGGCGAGGCGATTGTGGTTACCGATGTTGGCCAGCACCAAATGTGGGCTGCCCAACACTATACTTTTAATCATCCGCGATCATTTCTCTCCTCAGGTGGATTAGGAACGATGGGTTATGGATTCCCTGCTGCAATGGGTGCTGCTTTTGGCTGTCCCGACCGACCTATTGTTTGTATTACCGGCGACGGTGGATTTCAAATGACAGCTTACGAGTTGGCAACGGCTGTTGAATATGAGGTACCGGTAAAAATTGCCATCATGAATAATGAATGCCTCGGCATGGTCCGACAGTGGCAGGAACTTTTCTACAACAAGCGATATAGCCACTCTATCCTTAAGAAAGGAAATCCTGATTTTGTAAAACTCGCTGAAAGTTATGGCGCCGTTGGCTATCGAGCTTCCAATAACGAGGAAATGGATGATATCCTTGCGAAAGCAATGAAGATCAATGATCGTCCGGTTGTAATGGATTTCCGGGTTGAACCACGAGAAAATTGTTATCCAATGGTTCCCTCAGGAGCCGCTTTGAACGAAATGGTTGAAGGTCCAAAATCAGAATAATGACAGTATCAAAGAACGGTATTTCATCTCAAACATCCGACAGACATACGCTTTCCGTATTGGTAAGCTATAATTTGAACGCGCTCTCCCGTATTATCGGAATTTTCAGCGGGAAAGGCTTTCATATTGACAGCATAAGTTTTGGATCGGAAAAAGAATCGGATTTAGCACGAATTACGATTACCACCCACGGTGATGAGCAGATTATTGAACAAATAACCAAGCAACTGCACAAAATAATTGATGTTGTTACCGTTACGGATCTCACCTATGAACGATTTGTAGAACGTGAGCTGGCACTGATCAAAGTAACTGCCACACGATCCAGCAGATCTGAAATAATGCAAATTGCTCAGGTTTTTCGGGCCAAAGTAATTGATATAAGCCCCGGCAAACTTTCGATTGAGGTTACTGGAAATCGCGATAAAATAAATGCTTTTATCGGCATGCTGGATCCCTTTGGCATTGACGAAATTTCCCGGACAGGTAGCGTAGCACTCAGAAGAGAATTTGAAGGATCTGTATAAGACAACGAATAACTCAAACATTTTATAAATCTAAACGATAAAAATGGAAGCAAAAACTTATTATAACGACGACGCTGACCTTAAGTATTTAAGCGACAAAACCGTTGCCATTATTGGATATGGAAGTCAGGGACATGCCCACGCCTTAAATCTTAAAGAAAGCGGTGTAGATGTTGTAGTGGGCCTTCGGGAAGGAAGTTCTTCTCGTGAAGAGGCACAAAATGAGGGATTGGAAGTCCTTTCCACCGCTGAAGCGGCAAAGAAAGGCGATATTGTGATGATCCTCATTCCCGATCAATTCCAGGCTGAAGTATATGAAAATGAAATCCAGCCTCATTTGTCGGATGGAAATGTATTGGCATTCGCCCATGGTTTTAATATTCATTTTGGTCAAATCGAGCCGCCTTCAAATGTAGATGTTTTCATGGTAGCCCCTAAAAGTCCGGGCCATCTTGTTCGGCGTGTTTACTCAAAAGGATCGGGCGTCCCCTGCCTCATAGCTATTGAGCAGGATTACTCAGGAACCGCGAAAGATACCGCGCTGGCCTATGCCAAAGGACTTGGAGGAACACGTGCCGGTGTGCTCCAAACTACCTTTGAAGAAGAAACAGAAACTGATCTTTTCGGCGAACAAGCTGTTCTCTGTGGCGGCGTTTCCGAACTCGTCAAACAGGGCTTTGAAGTTCTTACTGAAGCCGGATATCAGCCCGAAATTGCTTATTTCGAATGCCTCCATGAGCTTAAGCTTATTGTAGATCTTATGTATGAAGGTGGAATCGAAGGCATGTATTACTCTGTAAGTGATACAGCAGAATACGGCGGATTGACCCGCGGGCCTCGAATTATTGATGAGGTTACCAAAAAACGAATGGAAGAAATACTCAGTGAAGTACAGGATAGCTCTTTTGCTGATGAATGGATTGAAGAAAACAAAAACGGAATACCCAAACTTAAAGCTCTTAGAAGTGATTTAGATAACCATAAGATTGAAAAAGTGGGTAAGCAACTCCGCTCAATGATGAACTGGCTGGAAGAAGATAAAACTGCAGAAGCTACTGAATAATGGACCAACAGATCCAAATATTTGATACCACCCTCCGGGACGGCACTCAGGGAGAAAAGGTTGCCTTTTCCGCTGAGGATAAACTACGAATAGCGAAACGTCTCGATAGTCTGGGCATAGATTATATTGAAGGAGGCTGGCCGGGATCCAATCCCCGTGATATGGAGTTCTTCGAACTGGCCGACCAGGCTTCCTTCGGCCATGCCAAAATTGTTGCCTTTGGCAGTACCTGCCGGGCACAAAACACGCCGGAGGAAGATCGCAATCTTTCGTTATTGGTGGATGCTGGTACTCCGGCCGTTGCTATTTTCGGAAAAAGCTGGCTCCTGCATGTCGAAAAAGCGCTTCAAATTTCTGCAGAGGAGAACTTAAGTATTATCAAAGACTCGGTTCGCTATCTTAAAGAGCACGACAAAGAAGTTATATACGATGCCGAACATTTCTTTGATGGCTATAAGGATAACCCGGACTATACGTTGAGTACTCTCAAAGCCGCAGAAAATGCTGGCGCCGATGTACTGGTCCTCTGTGATACCAATGGTGGAACATTGCCCCACGAAGTTTCCAAAATCGTTAGCGAAGTTCGGAAACAGATAGATACTCCGTTAGGGATACATGCACATAATGATTGCGAGCTGGGTGTGGCGAATGCCCTTTCTGCAGTCCAAAATGGTTGTATGCATGTTCAGGGAACAATCAACGGATATGGTGAGCGTTGTGGAAATACGAACCTCTGCTCGTTGATTCCAAACTTGCAGATCAAACAAGGTTATCACTGTATGCCAACTGAAAATTTAGATCAGCTTACGGCTGTATCCCACTTCGTCAGCGAAGTGGCTAACCTCAATCCTGATATCAGGCAGCCGTATGTGGGGCGCAGTGCTTTTGCCCATAAAGGAGGCATCCATGTAAGTGCCGTCATGAAAAATGAGGAAACCTATGAGCATATCCGTCCACAACAGGTAGGCAATAGTCGGCGCGTGCTTGTTTCCGATTTATCCGGCAAAAGCAATATTAACTATAAGGCCGAACAGCTGGGCATTGAACTGGAAAAATATGGCGAAAAAGTACCGGAGATTGTTCAGAAACTGAAACAACTGGAAAACAAAGGATATCAGTTTGAGGCAGCAGAAGCTTCTTTTGAGCTCCTTGCCAAGAAAATGACCGGTGCCTGGGAAGAGTTTTTTACCCTCGAAGGATTCCGGATCATTGCCGAGAAAGATATTTCCGGCAGTTCCCGAACGGAGGCCACCCTGCGCATAAAAGTTAATGACCAGGTTGAACACTGTGCAGCCGAAGGTAACGGTCCCGTACACGCTCTGGATAAAGCGCTTCGAAAAGCACTGATTAAGTTTTATCCAGAAATAAGCGATATGCACCTCACAGATTACAAGGTGCGGGTGCTGAACGAGAAAGATGGGACAGGTGCTGATGTTCGCGTATTGATTGACTCAGCTAAACGAAGCGACAGCTGGGGCACCGTAGGCGTTTCACACAACATCATTGATGCCAGCTGGCAAGCCCTGACAGATAGCTTTAGTTACTATTTAGCCAAACAGGCAAAAGACGTTCACCAAAAAGAAGCAATATAACATGATTTGTTCTAGCTGCAACATACTAAAAATCCTAAGTAGCCTAACTGTTGCTAACAAATGCAATATGCTTTCATCCCAAACTAACCGATTTACGATTGTAACCTAATTCTGAATAGATCAACACTGTTTAATACTATGGAAAACCAAATTTCAATATTCGATACGACTCTTCGAGATGGGGAGCAGTCCCCGGGCTTTAGCATGAATCAGGATGAAAAACTTCGTCTTGCCCTTCAGCTCGAGCGTCTACAGGCTGATGTTATTGAGGCCGGTTTTCCAATTGCGTCAGAAGGAGACTTTAAGACGGTTCGTAAAATAAGCGAGCATATTAAAAGGAGTACTGTTGCAGCTCTGTGCCGGACGCGGAAAAAGGATATCGAAAGAGCCGCTGAAGCGGTAGAACCGGCTGCAAAGCCACGCATCCATACCTTCATTGCGACTTCTGATATTCACATGAAGTATAAGCTTAAAAAGAACCGTGAAGAAGTATTGGAATCTGCTGTGGGAGCCGTAGAACATGCCCGGAAATACTGTGACGAAGTGGAGTTTTCTGCTGAAGATGCATCTCGCAGTGATCCGGAATTTCTCTATGAGGTTTTTACAGCTGTTATTGATGCCGGAGCACAGATCATTAATGTCCCGGATACCGTAGGTTATGCTATGCCCTGGGAGTATGGGGAGCTCATTCGTAAAATTCGTGAAAATGTTCCTAATATCGACCAAGCAATACTGAGTGTACACTGCCATAACGATTTAGGAGTGGCAGTAGCTAACTCACTCTTTGCTATCCAGAACGGGGCTCAACAGATAGAATGCACTATTAACGGTATTGGTGAACGGGCCGGTAATGCCTCTCTTGAAGAGATCGTAATGGCTATTGCCACGCGGAAGAATATCATTGGGAAGGAAACTAATATTGTAACCGATCAAATTGTACCAACGAGCAAACTGCTTACAGAAATCACCGGTAACCAGGTCCAGCCTAATAAAGCGATTGTCGGTGAAAATGCATTTGCCCATGAAGCAGGGATCCACCAGCACGGAGTGTTAAATAATCCAATGACCTATGAAATTATGACTCCGGAATCAGTTGGACTGACCGGCAATAAAATAGTATTGGGTAAACATTCCGGACGGTTTGCTCTTAACAAGAAGCTTCAAAAACTGGGATATACTCTCGGCAAGGACGAATTGAACCAGATATATGTGAAGTTCACGAATCTTGCTGATGAAAAGAAAACTATAAAAGAGCAGGAACTCCTTGCGCTTGTCAGTGAAACCCTGCCCCACAAGAAAGTATCCGGCGACACAACAGTTACACAATAATAAATATTAAATAACGACATAAACGTATTTGAACTATGGGAATGACTCTCACCGAAAAGATTTTAGCAAACCACAGTGACTCCTCCTCCGTGGAGCCCGGCGAAAGTGTTTGGGTTGATGTGGATGTTCTTATGACTCACGATGTGTGCGGGCCACCATCAATCGGCATTTTTCAAAAACAATTTGGCGAAGATGCCCGGGTATGGGACAAGGAAAAATTAGTTATTATTCCTGACCACTATATTTTTACCAAAGATAAATACGCCAATCGTAATGTAGATATCCTTCGCGGTTTTGCTGCTGATCAGGATCTCCCCTACTTCTATGATGTAGGATCAGATGACTATAAGGGAGTCTGCCACATTGCCTTGCCCGAAGAGGGATTTACTCGTCCGGGTGAAGTATTGTTCGGTACTGACTCTCACACCTGTACTGCCGGCGCATTCGGACAGTTTGCTACGGGTATAGGAAATACCGATGCCGCTTTCATCATGGGAACCGGCAAGCTCTGGGTAAAAGTACCTGAAACAATGCGTTTTGATTTTGAAGGCACCTCTATGCCTCCCTATTTGATGGCCAAGGATATTATTCTGCAAATTATTGGCGATATAGGTGTTGACGGCGCTACTTATCGCACGATGGAATTCGGTGGCCCCGGCATAACGGCTATGACGATGGAAGACCGGATGACACTCACCAATATGGTTATCGAGGCAGGTGGTAAAAATGGTGTAGTAGAACCGGATGCAAAAACCGAAGCCTATGTCCGCGAGCGAACCGACAAAGACTTTGAACCCGTGTACAGTGATGCGGATGCCACCTATCACAGCCGATACAGCTATAACCTAGAAGATATGGTCCCGATGGTTGCAAAACCACACAGCCCGGATAATAAAGCCACCGCGTTAGAACTGGAAGGCACCAAACTCGATCGAGCCTATATAGGTTCGTGCACCGGTGGGAAACTGTCGGATTTTGAAGCGGCTGCAGAAATTATTGCAGGCAATGAACTGAAGCTCGATACCTACATTGTACCGGCAACAACAGAGATAGCCGACAAGCTTGAAACTCACACCTTAAATGGCAAGCCGCTGATTCAGATTTTCAGGGATGCCGGATGTCATATCGGACAAGCTTCCTGTGCTGCTTGCCTGGGAGGTCCATCCGATACTTTTGGGCGTTTGAACAATGCTGAAGTTTGTATCTCCACTACAAACCGGAACTATCCCGGGCGTATGGGATCCAAAGAAGCTCAGGTATACCTTGCTTCTCCCTATACAGTGGCTGCTTCTGCTGTAACCGGAAAGATCACCGATCCACGCGTATTTATTCAAGAAACTGTTATTTAGAATTATTAATCGCTACTACAAATTATGTCGAACGCACAACAAATTGAAGGAAAGGCCTTTGTGCTTGGGAAAAATATTGATACCGATCAAATTATACCAGCCGAGCACTTAGTCTACAGCCTCGATGATCCCGAGGAACGAAAATTTTATGGGCGATATGCCCTCTCTGGTGTACCGGATGCAGAGTCTGGTTTACCCGAGGGTAATACCCCATTAGTTGAAGAAGATAAATTCGAAAGCGAATATAGTATCATTGTTGGAGGACCTAACTTCGGATGTGGCTCGTCTCGCGAGCATGCTCCTGCATCTCTCGATATTGCAGGCATCCAGGCTATTATTGCCCCCACATTTGCCCGGATTTTCTATCGCAACTCAGTGGATGGAGGCTTTGTCATCCCATACGAAAGCCTAGAGGATCTCAGCTCCAAAGTAGCGACAGGCGATACCCTCCGTATTGATCCTCAAAATCGTTCGGTTCACAATATTACACAAGACGAAACCTATGAAATTCGTCCCCTGGGCAGCGTAGCAGATATCGTTCAGGCAGGCGGAATTTTTGAATTTGCACGTAAAGAAGGAATGATCCCATGTCACTAACCAAGGAAATTGTTGTTTTACCCGGCGACGGTATCGGCCCGGAAGTAACCCGGGAAGCCGTAAATGTTTTAAAAACTGTTTGTAAACGTCACGGCTATAAGCTAAAAACCCGATCTTTTGACGTAGGCGGTGCCAGCATAGATCGCTATGGGCGTCCCCTTACTGAAAAGGCGCTAGAAGCCTGTAAAGAGGTACCAGCGGTTCTTTTAGGCGCTGTCGGTGGGGACAAATGGAATGACGAGCCTAAAGATAAACGTCCCGAGGCCGCTTTATTAGGTCTTCGCAAAGAGCTCGGATTATTTGCCAATTTGCGCCCGATAACAACCCATCAATCGCTTATTCATTCTTCGCCACTTAAAGAAGAAATCGTGAATGGGGTAGATATTCTTATCCTGCGTGAGTTAACAGGCGGAATCTATTTTGGGCGACCGCGATTTATTGAACAGACTTCTAAAGGGGAACGTGGTGTTGATACCCTGGCCTATGAAACACATGAGATTGAACGCATCGCTCATAAGGCATTTGAGATGGCCACCGAACGAAATCGCAAGGTCACTTCAGTGGATAAATCCAATGTACTGGATTCTTCCCGGTTATGGCGGCGTACCGTTATAGAATCCGCCAACCAGTGGCCCGAAATTTCCCTAAGCCACATGCTAGTCGATAATTGTGCCATGCAGCTGATCCGCGATCCCAAACAATTTGATGTGATATTAACCGGAAATATGTTCGGCGATATCCTAAGTGATGCCGCCGCAATGATTACCGGTTCTATCGGGATGCTTCCTTCTGCCAGTATTGGAGATGAATTTGCCATGTATGAACCGGTTCATGGATCCGCACCAGATATAGCGGGACAAAATAAAGCAAATCCGCTGGCAGCTATTGCTTCTGTCGCGTTAATGTGCCGCTATTCACTTGATATGCCCGAGGCAGCCCAGGAAATTGAGGACGCTATACAGGCTACCCTTCAGGATGGGTTCCGAACAGGTGACATCGCTTCCAATCCTTCTAAGGAATATCTGGTGGATACTTCTGAGATGGGAAGTGCTGTTCTCAAACATTTAAATCCTAAGATGCAACCCGGCAATCTATTATGAACCGTCAGTCAGCCATTCCTCAGACCGCTAAACAGCAAGACTCTTCATTTTTGAAAGTAAAAAGGAAAGAAGAAAGCCGTATCCATTCCGTGGATCTGGATAATCCCGGTTTTGGAGATGTTTTCTCCGATCACATGCTAAGTATGGAATATCGAGATGGGCAATGGCAGCAACCAAAAGTTGTACCTTTTGGTGATCTCTCCCTCTCTCCGGCTACGGCTACTCTTCACTACGGACAAACAGTTTTTGAAGGGATGAAGGCTTTTAAAAGCGAGGATGGCGATATAAATATTTTTCGGCTTCAAGATCATCTAAATCGATTTAACAATTCCTGTGCCCGTATGTGTATTCCCCAACCGGATGCTAACTTTTTGGGCGAATCAATCAAAAAACTTATAACCATCGATAGGAATTGGGTTCCCGAAAAACATGGAAATGCACTCTATATACGCCCAATAGTATTTGCCACGGATGCCTGCCTGGGGGTTAAACCAGCACAGACGTATCGTTTGATTGTTATGACTTCTCCCGTGGGCGCATACTATGAAGAGGGCTTTGATCCCGTAAACTTAACAACTACTGAAGATTATATTCGGGCCGTTAAGGGAGGATCCGGCTTTGTAAAAACCGCATGTAATTATGGTCCCACTCTTCTTCCGGCCAAAAAAGCCAAAGAAAACGGATTTACCCAAATCATCTGGTTAGATGCTCACAAACATAAATATATTGAAGAAGTAGGTACGATGAATATTTTCTTCAAAATTGATGGAGAACTGTACACCCCATCCCTAAACGGTTCAATTCTGGGGGGAATTACCCGAGACTCTGTAATTCAACTTGCTGAGAAATGGAATATACCCGCACACCAGCGTCCCATCACCATCGATGAAATTTTCGAAGAAGATGATAAAGGCAATCTCGAAGAAATATTTGGTACAGGTACTGCTGCCGTTATTTCACCAGTGGGTTCCATCAACCATAAGGGACAAACTATTATCACGGATCGAGAACAGATCGGTCCTTTTGCTCAAAGACTTTATGATACCATCACTGGTATCCAATATTCAACTCTCGAAGACACCTATCAATGGATGTCTTCTATTGGCTGATATAACCTACCCGGTTGATAGCCGGGTAGGTTAATTTTTTTAAGACTCACAATTAGAAAAGGCCGGATACTAAAGTCCGGCCTTTTTTATATGGAATAAAATTCAGTAAAAATAAAAAGGCTCTAACCCAATAGGCTAGAGCCAAATTCGTAAGAATAATATTATGGTTCTACTCAGTTAAAAATTATGCCCATGACTCCTGAAGAAGGTCATCTTTATCTTCTTTCTCAGCCCATTCATCGGCATCCGGTAACGGATTCGACGTTTCAGTGATATGGTGTTCCATCCACTCTTCCGACAACCGGTCATTGAGATCGATATAGTGCTCCCACTCCAGAGGAAGTTCATCATCTGGATAAATTGCCTCTACGGGACATTCGGGGACACAGGCGTCGCAATCAATACACTCAAAAGGGTCAATGACCAAAAAATTAGGTCCTTCCCGAAAGGCATCAACCGGACAAACAGCGGCACAATGGGTATATTTACAATTAATGCAGGGCTCAGCTACAATATAAGCCATGGTTAAGTTTTGTTATCTAAATTATGATTATTGGGTTTGGTGTATAAATACTTTTTAAATAAAACTGTACAATCGTTATCAAGACTTAATTAACGTTTGTGGGCGCCCAGAGCAGCTTCCACTACTTCTTCACCTACAATACCCGCCGTTATCTGGTAGGCCTCACTGATTTTCTCCTCTCTAAAAAGAGTAAGCACCTCAGAATCTATAACTTCATACCAAAGTCTTTTACGGGTTTCAAATTTGTCATGATGCTCAGACATTGGATCCCGAAGTTTTTGCATAAACTCAAGAAACGCCCCGTATTCGGGGCCAAATTCTTTCTCGAAACGCTGCCGTAACCGAACGGATAAAGCAGGAGCTGCACCACTGGTGGATATTGAAATAGTAAGTGGCCCTCGTTTTACGATTGAACCAAAGGCAAAATTTGCGTGAGGCAGATCATCCATTACATTAACTAAAATACCTCTTTCTTTAGCTTCCTGGTAAACTATCTTATTTGTATTGCCTTCGAACTGGGCTACAATTGCCATAAAAGCACCTTCCAAGTCCCCTTGTTTATATTGCCGGGGAATCCATTCAAAACGATTCTCTCCTGCCCACCGTTGTAGTTTTTTTGTCAAATGAGGACTAATGACTGTTAATTGAGCATTCCGTTCGAGAAGCTGTTCAACCTTTCCTTCCGCTTCATGGTCGCCTCCGACGATTACCGTTTTACGCACATCCAATCGGCGTAAATAAATGGGAAACATCTCCATAATATCGCTACTTATTGTTTGGTGTTAATTTATTTTTCTTGCCATTTTTTTGTTGTGTTGGCAGATGAATACCACACTCCGTTTTATCAGAGCCATTCCAACGACCGGTACGCCGATCATCGGTTTTACCATCTGCGGGCTGTGTACATGGTATACAACCGATACTCGGATAACCTTCATCATGCAGCGGATTGTATGGAAGTCCTTTAGACCGGATATAATTCCATACCTCATCTCCGGTCCAGCTGGCAAGGGGATTGATCTTAACCACGTTATTTTCAGGATCCCATTCTACAAATTGGGTTTCTCTCCGAGTTTCTGACTGACTTCGACGAATACCCGTTACCCATGCTCGCTTATCCGTAAGATAATTACGGAGTGGCAATACTTTTCGCAGGTAGCAGCAGCGATTCGGATTCTTTTTCCAAAGTTCATCACCATATTTTTCTGCCTGCTCGTCCACTGAAAGATCCGGGGTTACCCTCGTTATTTCAAAATCATACCGCGCTTCAATGCGATCCTTAAGTTCATATGTTTCATCGAACAAAATATTTGTATCCAGGAAAAAAATTGGGATTTCTATTCCCAACTCCCAAAGACGATAGATTAAAAACATTCCCGAAGGACCAAAGCCCGTCCCGAGTGTCATATCAGATCCAAAAGTATGGTAAGCCCATAGCAATACCTCATCAGGACCAGCTACTTCAAACTGTGTATTAAGATTTTCCAGCAGCTCGGGAGAAAGTTTTTGGTTTGGAATAAGTTTTTCTTTTAGCTTCTGCATTGTTAATGATTTTAACCTGCAAATTGCGTTCGTAAACCAGTATCAAAAGTGATCTCTGCCTTTTCTTCTGTCTGAAACCAAGCTAAATTATTGCTTTTGGCAGCTAATTCCCCAATTACGATTGTACCCGGCGGAGACAGCGATTTTGCTTTCTCAGCAATGGTTTCTAATGTGCCGAGTACCATTCGCTGGGATTGATAGGTCGCCTGTTCAATAACACCTACAGGCGTGTCTGCTTTCCGGCCATATTTTATAAGAATTTCAGCTATGTTTGGAAGACTCTTGATTCCCATAAGAATGACAAGCGTAT
>JBEPXF010000014.1:0-22698 GCA_041642075.1 Fodinibius sp. | reverse complement strand
AATAGTCGGTTGCGGCCCAAGCGAAGAAGAACAGCAAAGAGCAGAACAAGCCCGACAGGATTCTCTGGAGGAGGCTCGCCAGCAACGCCTGGAAGAGCAGCGGCAGGATAGTATTGCTCGTGCTGACAGTATTAAAGCTGCCGAAGAGGCCAAAGAAGCTGAAGAGGAGGAAGAACGCATGGACGTCAATTTTGACGAAGACGGGAATTACGCTGTACAGGTTGAGGCATGGCGATCTCGCAGGAAGGCAGAAGAGCAAATTGAGAAATGGCAAAATCGTGGATTTGAGGATGCCTTTGTAGTTCAGCATGGTACCGAAGAAACCGGTGATGTCTGGTTTCGCGTTCGGTTGGGACGTCTTTCTACCCAGGAAGCTGCCCAAAATATCCAGTCCCAGATAGAAGAAAATTATGGAGCCAATTCCTGGATATCAACAGCTCAATAAGCAAATATTGCTTAGATTTTTATCCATGCCCGTGCTCTCATGACTATATCGCCGGATGCTATTCCTGATAAGCTTTCTCATCTCGATGAATTTTTATCTGAGAAAGAGGCAGACTGCGATTTGAAGCCTGGTGCTGAGGCTAATATTATTTGGCAGCAGGATAAAAAGCACGAACAGACCGAATATGCTATCGTCTATTTGCATGGATTCCGCGCTTCCCATCCGGAAGGCGACCCGGTGCACAAAAAAATTGCTGACCGGCTGGGAGCCCATCTTTATCTGAGCCGACTTGAAGAACACGGAGTCCGCTCCCCAAATCCTCTCCGCAACCTGACAGAACAAAAATTAATAGATTCCGCACGCTTTGCCTTTGCTATGGGACGAAAGATTGGTCGAAAAGTAATTCTCATGGGGACTTCCACCGGTGGATCGCTTGCTCTTTTTCTCGCAGCCACTTCACCTTTTCGAGCAGATATCAACAGTCTCGTTCTTTATTCCCCTCTCATCCGGTTTTACGGCATCAAGCAAAAGCTCTTGCAGTGGCCACTCAGCCGGAAAATGCTCAACATTATCCTGGGCAGGTCCTATTCCATTGAGGAAAGCGCTGCAACGGAAGCTGAAGAACGTATCTGGAATACATCCTATGCATTACAGGGTGCTTTGGAACTCGGTAAGTTTGTTGGCCATTATATGCGCTCCCCAACCTATAAGAAGATTCAATGCCCCGTTTTTTCTGGATATTATTATAAAAACAGACAGCTGCAGGATAAGGTGGTTTCGGTAAAAGCAATCCAAATTATGATGCAAAAACTGGGTACTCCTTTAAAATATCGCACAAGTGTCGCCTTTCCGCACGCTCAAACTCATGTTATTTGCAGCTCACTCTTATCTCAATCGGTATCCAGCGTTATAAAAGAAACTTTTTGTTTTCTAAAATACATTGGTACGCAATAAAATAGCGAGAACAAAAGACAACATAATCCACCTGTTATGAAGTGAAAATTAATGTTAAGAAAATATTTGCTTCATATTGGTGAAATATTGTAACTTGATATGCGCTCAAGTAGCGTCTCTCTTGATGAATAGTCAGGGCCTCACAACTGATACTTGTGAGGCCTTATTTTTTTGAATCCTTTCTTAGCTTTTTTCGTATAATAAATCGTTCCACGATTTGTCCATTCCACTGGAATTCAGAATGATACGGAAATTGTTCTTTTTTCACAGCATGAATGGTATTTTTTATTATGTTAGGTACTTTAATTCATCCGGCAAACGATATCTAATTCTAAAAATGCAGCAATGAAAAACTTTAGCATTAACCATAAAAAAGTGGACGAATATGATGTCTTAGAACTTTCTGGTGAGCTGGATGCCCATACCGCTTCGCAACTCGAAAATGCCCTAAAAAGACTTATTGATAATCATCAGCATCTCATAATCGTCAACTGCGAGGAACTGGAATATATCGCAAGTGCAGGTCTGGGTGTGTTTATGGCATATATAGAAGACGTTAGAGATATGGGCGGAGATATTAAATTGAGCAATATGAATCCAAAGGTATATAATGTTTTTGACCTGCTTGGTTTCCCTACACTATATGATATTGTTCAAAAAGAAGAAGAGGCGATCCGAAAGTTTGAAAATGAAGAAAGTGAATAGGCTTAAATTTGTCTGAATCAACCACTACATATAATATTTCTGTACCTGCTTCCACGGAACATCTTTCTGAGGTACGCAACTTTGTAGCTGACCATGCCGCTGAATGTGGCTTCAGTGAGCAACAAGTAGCAGATATACGCCTTGCTGTTGATGAAGCCTATACTAATATCATCAAACATGCCTATAAAAATAATAACCGCAAGGCTGTAGATATTGAACTTGGCTGCGAACAATCAGAACTTTGGATCGCACTGCTGGATACCGGTAATGCTTTCGATCCCAGCAACTATAAGAAACCGGATATTCGAGAGAAAATTAAGCGTAAAAAAAGAGGGGGGGTGGGCGTCTACCTTATCCGTGAACTGATGGATAAGGTAGAATACCAAACAGACGAATCGATTAATACTATTCGTATGACAAAAAGGAAATAACACTTTGAGTCAATCAACCAAACATTCCGGCGACCGCGAATCCCGCTTTGAGTTAACGGCCCTCCTCGAGACTTCCCGCATGCTCGTGGAGTCTCATGATATGGACTTTGTCCTTAATAACCTACTGTTTATTACCATGGGTAAACTGATGGTCAGCCAAGCCATGATTTTAATTTATCATCCGGCACGGGATATCTATGAAGTTTCCAAATCAAAGGGTCGTGACTGGCCACCAGATGGTGAAATGATCTCTTTTCCTTCCCCCAATGAGCTCCAGGATAAGTCAGTAATACAAACCGGGATTGATGATGCAGGTCTTCCGGAGGTTATTAGGGAAAAAGAACACTCTACCCTATTTAACCTGCAAACCAGCAACAATCATATTGGTTTTCTTTGTCTCGGTGCCAAAGGCAACAACCAACCTCTTACGGACAATGAAATTGCCTTTATAGAAAGTCTTTCTATTATTTCATCGGTGGCTATTGCCAACTCGCGTATGTTCGGGGAACTCCGAAAAATTAATCGGCAGCTCGACCGCAAGGTTTATGAACTTAATACACTTTTAGACCTGAGCAAAGATTTCAACATTATGGTGGATCGGGATGAAATTATCCGGATCTTTAAATTTGCCATGCTGGGACAGATGCTCATCCGTAAGTTCTTTTTTATCCTGGAACACGAAGAACAGCGCAGGTTTGTTACCACCAGCGGTATCCAGAATAAAGCGAACGATAATGAAATTACTGCTCTTTTTGAACTTGAAGAGGATGTTACCCAAGTGGATGAGGAACTTGCCAGACGCATTCCTTTCCTCCAAAAAAATGAGATTCAAGCTATAATTGGTTTACGCTTCCAAAGTGAAAAGATAGCTGTGATCGGGGTTGGACCGCGTGCAAATGGGGAAGAATACAGCAGCTCTGACTTTAATTTTCTGCAGTCGCTCGGTAATCTTGCCCTCCTCTCGATTCAAAAGACCTTTCTGCTCGAAGAACGTATTGAAAAAGAACGCCTTGAAGAGGAGCTATCCATTGCTAAAAGCATACAAAAAGGATTACTCCCAGATCCTATACCCGAGTGTAATAAGCTTGATATTGCTGCACAGAATATCTCATCGGCGCAGGTAGGCGGAGACTATTTTGATATTTTAAAAACCCCGGCCGACCATTTATTGCTAGCAATTGCCGATGTAACCGGCAAGGGAATGCCAGCAGCATTGCTGATGGCTAACCTCCAAGCGATGTTACACATCCTGTTGCCCATTGATATTACCCTGGCTCAGGCATCGGACCAAGTAAATGACCTTATCTACCAGAATACCCCTAGCGATAAGTTTATCACCTTTTTCTGGGGCATCTTTAATCCCGAAACCTCTTCGCTTCGCTATGTAAATGCGGGGCATAATCCACCTATTCTTTTGCGTAAAGGAAGTGATACTCCTATAGAATTACAGGAAGGAGGATTAATTTTGGGGGCAATGCCTACCACCACTCCCTATAAGGAGGAAACTATTAAACTTTCCTCGGGCGATCTGCTGGTTTTATATACGGATGGGGTTACGGAAGCCAAGAATCCTGCGGAAACGGAAGAGTTTGGGGAAGACAGATTGCTTACATGTATCAAAAGAAATCGATCAGAATCTTCCGAGCAAATTAAGCAAGCAATTATTGACGAGGTACAATCATATGCCCACGGTAAGCAATATGATGATATCACTTTGATAGTCCTTAAGGTATACTAGAAAATTCCAAACACACTTGGTGTGGATTGGTCATCTTCAAATTCAAACTGCCTCATGGCCAAAATATTCTGGTAGATTTCGTACCTGTTCTTGACCTCCCTTACATATCGGACAGTCTCTATTCCCCGGCAAAAACCATGACGCGCTTTACGATAATAATTTCTGTGCATCAATTTTAACAAGGCATCTGCTACCGGCTCCCACTCATTGGGGTTTTTATTCTGATCGATTGCCAGCCTGCGGGCGTCGGCCAGATGTCCCTCTCCCACATTATAGGCCGCCAAAGCAAAAGACCATTGGTTTGTACTATCCATATAGGAATAGTGATCGAGATGTCTTTTCAGGATACGTACCCCCTCCCGTACATTTACTTCCTCATTATAAAGCAGCGTTGTATCTGAAACTTCGGAGTATTGGGGCATCACCTGCATTAAGCCTATAGCACCGGCCCAGCTCTTTGAATGGGGATTAAACTTGGTTTCCTGGGCTACGACTGAGGTAATCATCAACCAGTCTATACCCGAAGAGTCTGCCACCGACTTTATTAAATCATCATACGGTGATATGCCGTCTGATTCTTTAATATTTGGATTTGGGCTATAATAGTTGGCCAATCGCCGTCCTCCCTCAAAGTAACGTTTGCGAAGCACCTGCAAAAAGAGTGATCGCTTGGGTTCTCTATCCTCTCTCAGCTGGAAATGATCCTCTAAATAATTATTAAGTTCTTTTTTAAGTTCAGGAGCATTCTTGCGCACGGCCCATGCTATGGTATCTTGCTCCGCAATTGTAGGCCCCTGTACCAATCCACCCATATAGGAAGAGGCAGCCTGAAAAATATTATCATCTGCCACTGTTACCTCATATCTGCCTTGAGAAACATCAAATAATAGCGATTCCGTATCTTTCTCATTAGGTACAAGGTTCACAGACAGATCAATTCCATCCTCTTTCAAATTCTGCATACGATGGAAATAAGAACTATTACTGCGGACCGTTACTGACAATCCGCTATTTGCCAGCTCCTCAATATTCTGCGGTGGATTATCCAAATCAGAAGAATAGACCAGAACCTGATCTACCAGATTGTAGGGACGCGTAAAATCAACATATTGCTGACGTTCTGGAGTAGCTGCATAATTGGCAGCAATAATATCACCCTCTCCATTATTCAGCAAATCATACGGGCTTTCATCAATACCGGTAATTACTACTTCCAGGGCCAAATCGTGCTCCTTGGCAAATCGACTTACAAGTTCATATTCAAAACCCCACTCAATTCCCTGATGCAGGAAATAGGTATTAGAACTGTAACGGGTAATCATGCGCAAAACGCCATCCTCTTTGATCTTCTCAAAATCGCGTTCCACCGGTTCGGTCACACTAATCGAAAGTCCTCTATCATCTACTGGTGAATCATCGTCAGAACCACACCCTCCCAACCAAAGCGAACAGCTAAGTACTGCCACCAATCCGATTCCTATTGTACGCTCCGTACAACTTTTCATATCCAATTATTTAGTTACCAAAAAGCACATTACTAACTTATCCGATCGCCAAACGTATATATTTATCCCCCTCAAAATAGGAAAAAAAGAGGTAAATCATATTTTACCAACTAATTTATGCATTTAACTCTCAGAAAACGTTATCAATGTTCCAGTTTCCAATATCTCCTCAGGACATTAAGTAGAGCAGTAATGACCGACTAATCATCTCGTTGTTTCTGAATAAAAAAAGATGACTTAACCTTAGTTATCTTTTGACTTGGCATAAAATACTCTTAAAAAGCTAAGGAAAATTTAAAACTCCTCGGGCCGGATTATGGTCTTTGACATTGATTACTACCCTCGGCCGCCCTCTCATCAAGCAAAAATTTTCCCGGTCCGTTTTATGGCCTTTAATATAAGGGTAGAATTACGCCAGCTTTTAAAGCTGGACAACGAAGGGATCCAAAACTCAAGGTTTAAGTTAATATCTCTCACACTTGCATATTTATTAGATCAAAGATGTGCTCTTAACGATACTGATATATTTCTACCGGGGGCACTGATACCAGAGGAATAGGGTCGATAATGTTTATCAAAAATATTTTCTACCCCGGCATTAAGTAATATGTCTTCATTCAGGTGATAAGAAACTTTTGCATTTAATGTTGCCCATGCCGGTGATCCGTCTTCAGTATAAAGATGTGTTTTACTTCGCTCAGAAGGAGAAAAATCAGAAAAAGGTTTCCGTCCATTGAATTCTGAATAGATTTCTGTCCGTACTCTGTCTCCTTTATAAGTGATTCCAACCCGTCCAAACAGCGGGGCAATATGGCGCAAGGGCTCATTGTGAATCCGATCCCTGCCCCGGGTGTAGGTCAACTCTGATTCAATGGCAAGATGGGTACTTATTTCTGTGGAAAGTCCCACGGAAGCCCCGTACACATAGGCCCGTCCGCTGTTTACTACAGCTTCAACCTGACTCATCTGCCCATCATAACGGATGGAATCCTGCCCATTAAATTCAAAGGGACGTCTGATCATAGCATCTTCCAACCAAGTATAAAAGGTATTGAGCTCCAATCGGGCTCTTTCATCAAAATCCTTAATAACAGTAAAATCCAGGTTATATGAATATTCCGGTCCCAGATTAGCATTAGGCATGACCACCGTTCCCGGCTCGGAATCAAATATTTTAGAAGCATCATCCACATTGGGCGCCCGAAAGCCAGTTGATGCATTCAGGTTAAGCTGCAAATCGTTAAGAGGACGATATATTAATCCCAAGCTACCACTTAATGCTCCTGTATTAATATCAATAGTATCAAAAGGAAAATCATAATGATTATTACTAAAACGCGACTCCAGCAAGATGTAACTATATCTTGCGCCGGCTTCGGCTGTAAAGTCGCTCGATAAATCCTGTTGATATTTAGTGTAGGCGGCTAACTGCATATAAGTACTTCCCTCATCGGGATAGCGAGTAGCAACTGAGGTTTGTTCTCCACTTACAATATCGGTTTGCACGGCTTCTGATTGCACAAAATTGTAAACAGATTCTACTCCATAGAATAGATTCTTATCTTCATTCCACTGCTTATCAAAGTCAATATTTGCTGTATAGACATCTACATTCTCCTCCCTGTTTCGTAGTTTGGTATTTTCAAATTTCCGGTCATTTCTGCTCTCCTGAAACCATTGTTGTGAAAACACCGCTCTTATTTTATCATACCATTTTGTCCGTTTAGTATGATCTATATTCAAAGTGTTCAACATCCATATCTGCGGACCGTAATACCACTCCGCATTTACGAAATCCCCTCTGTTTCCCTCCTCCCGCTGAATAAGTCGGTCGTAACGCGGAATATCACCGGTGGTACCAAAGTGAAACCCATAATTTAAATCCCATCGTCCCGATGGATTATAGCGCACCTTTTGCATCAGGTTCAGTTGCTCGTAGCCGGAAAATCGCTGTATCCTGACATCATCATTTTCAACGACCATATCCTCACTGTTTCTGCGAACGACGTATTCCCGACGTTTTCCAAATTCGGGGTAGTCTTCATTAAAATTGCCCCCCGATCGCAAATCATTAAAATGACTGTAGGTAATACTGCTCAATAGCCCCCATTTCTCAAAACCAACTGCCGCATCAGCATGAAAAGTTCGTTCACGGTTAGCCGAACTATACCGTCCCATGCTATTAAACTCAAACAGCTTTTCTTTATCGGAATAGGAGAGCTCCGGATTTTTGGTTTGGAAGTTCATAACTCCTCCCAGCGCATCGCTGCCGTAGATTATTGAACCCGGACCGAAAAGCACTTCTGTTCCTTCTACTGCATTGGGATCAATTGAAATGACATTCTGCAAATTACCGCTTCGAAATATGGCATTGTTCATACGGACTCCGTCAACCGAAAGCAATACTGAATTAGCCGCAAATCCCCGCAGCATTGGACTTCCTCCGCCCATCTGACTTTTCTGGACAAACACTTTTCCCGAACTTTGCAGAAGATCAGCTGAAGTCTGGGGATTTTGAAACATAGCCTGTTCCTCTGAAATGCGCGTCACTTTCTGTGGAATATCCGTAATTTCCTGCTCCCGCTTACTCGCAGATACAAAAATCTCATCCATAATAACCGGCCGCTCTGTGAGCGCAATTAGAAAATTACGCTCCTCAACTTCCACAAATAACAATTGTAATCCCTGGTAGGATGGGTGCTGAAAATGAAGTGTATCTCCCTCTGAAAATTTTGCCAGATCTGCTCTCCCATCTATATCTGTTGCTGAAACTTTATTACGCCCTTCATTATAGATGTAAACGTTGGGAATACTTTGTAATGTAGTTTCATCGACAACGGTTAGTGTCTGGGCAGATAATCCGCTTGAAACCATTAAAACAACAGAGAAACAAAGAAAAAAAGGCAGCAAATACCGCTTCATTACCAACAGTAAAATTAAAATTTAACGCTGATTATAGTAGAATGGTATATTAATTAAAATACCATGATCATGTGAGAACATCAGTCTGCCGTAATTTAATCAGGTGTATAGGTTTTACGTCTCCAGGTAAAAGCAACACCTAGCAGCGTAATAATCATTGCTATAATTGATAAAAGTGGGGGCATCTCGGCAAAAATAAAGAAGGCCAATACCGAAGCGAGTAGTGGTTCAGCCAGGATAAGGGTGGATAAAAGAGTTGGAGAAATAGATTTGACGGCCAGGTTCATAGCCCCATGGCCTAATATCTGGGGACCAAAAGCCAGACCTGCTCCAACCCAAACACCGATAGCGGAAATATCCATAAGGTTTTTACCCAAACCCAGAGCTATAACAACGCAGGCAACAGCGGCAGAGAAATAAACTGGAAATACATAATCAATCCACTCTCGCTTTTGACGGATCTTCTGACCAATAAGCAGATATACTACAAAAATAATGGCCGCCGTTACTGCCATTGCATTCCCCAAAAGTGGGTTAGCGAATGCCTGCTCTGCCTGACTGTCCCCAATACCCAGCAAAACGGAACCTCCAAAAGCCATAATGACGCCAAGCCAAGTGGTTTTAGCGAATGTGCGCTTATACCACAGGCGTTCTACTAATATCATGATAATGGGATGTATTGCTACCAGTACCGAAGCCGAAGCAACTGAGGTATAATAGAGAGATGAAATCCAGAAGGTAAAATGAAGGCCAAGACAAGCCCCGGACAGAGCAATCCACAAGCGTTCTCTTCCTTTCCCTTTACGCTTCTGATTGCTCCGAGTCCACCACCAGAAAGGAAACAACATAAGGACGGCAAAAACAGTCCGATACACCACCAATACCAGAGGCGATGTATCGGGTGCAAAGCGCACCAGAATCGGGGCGAATCCAAAGGCAATTAAGCCTACGAACAGAGCAACCGCGACCTTTACCTTTGGAGAATAAGTAAACATAAATACGGATCCCGTCGTCGGTTAGCGGATACGATCCATCGACTTTACCAGCTCGATGTCATCACGAATTTTCTTTCGGGCATATATCTCTGCACCAAAAGCGGCAACAAGCAGTATCAAACCCAGGGTTTCGTCCCAAAGGAAGGTGCCCAAACCACCCAGGGTAAATAAGATTCCACTGCCTAAGCCAATCATAACAACCTGTATCAAAAGTGTTATTTTAACCCAACGAAGTTGATTTGAGCGGCTTTTATAAAGTAAAATACAAACCAATGGCATTAGGGCTGCAGCAGTCAAAACAATGGCAAAAGAGAGTCCAATCCACTGGCTGGGATCATTCATTGCCTGCCGATACAGGGAATTAAAAAAGACGCTTCCGTTCAGAAGAAAAGCGAAAAACAAAAATAATGTTTGGATACGTTGAATCACAACTACTTCTATTCCTAATTAGTTTCGGTTAGATTGCGAATGCAAAGATACTATTTTTTCATCGTTTGGTCATCCCTTAAAAAGTTGAGGCCCGAATATAAATATTCAGGCCTCAATCAGGGATTGTGATGCGCTCTACTTTAACTTTATCGTAAAAAAGCTTTTACCTTCCGCTTTGTATGCACACCGATATAATACATTGAGGGAACCAGGAAGAGCGTAAGGAAGGTGGCAAATCCCAGACCAAATATGATTGTCCAGGCCAGTGACCCCCAAAAGGCGGCATTATCCCCTCCGAAGTAGATGTTGGGCTCAAAGCTGGCAAACAGTCCATAAAAATCGATATTGAGCCCGATTGCCAGAGGTATGAGTCCCAGGATAGTGGAAGCAGCCGTTAATATTACAGGATTGAGACGGACCTGCCCTCCCCTAATAACCGCTTCTCTAAGGCTTTCCCCATCATTGCGCAGAATATCAGTGTAATCGATGAGGATAATACCATTTTTCACCACAATACCTGCTACCGCAATTATACCCATTCCGGTCAGCACTACCGAGATATCCATACCAAAGGTTGCAAAACCAATAAATACCCCGATCAAACTAAACACAACCTGCGACATTATTATGAGAGGCTTGGCGATGGAGTTAAACTGGGAAACCAGCACAAGAAAGATAAGGGCAATTGCTGCAAACAGGGCTATGGATAAAAAGTTTGCCGCTTCAGCCTGGTCTTCCTGCTCACCGGTCAGGGAAACAGAATATCCTTCCGGAATATTAAAATCTTCCATGGACTCCCGAATTTGGGCATTAATCTCGTTGGCATTATACCCTTCCAGAACATTGGATGAAATGGTTACCACCCGATTCAGATCAAGACGATTAATTGAACCTACATTTGATACATATTCCGCTTCTGCTACGGCCGAAATGGGGATCATGCCTCCGGCCGGAGTGGGAATTTTTAGATTCATCAAGTCTGTAATATTCGACCGATATTCCTCTTGCAAACGAAGCCTTATATCATATTCTTCATCCTGATCACGAAAGGTTGAGATCGGTTGTCCCAACAAGGCCGTGCGCAACTCCATGCCCAGCTGAGCATTACTGAGGCCATAGCTGTTTGCTTTTACCCCGTCGATATCCACAATAATTTCAGGATTATTATTTTGCAGATCTGAGCTGAGTTGTTCAATTCCTTCAATATCCTGAGATTCTATATGACTCATTACCCTGTCTGACAAGGAAATGAGCTCGTCAAAATTATCTCCCATAACCTCAATATTAATGGGTTTTCCTGCAGGAGGCCCACTTTGCTCCTGTTCTACGGTTACCTCTGCACTGGGAATTCCTTTAACCGTATCACGAATCTGATCCATAAGTCGACGGGTGGAAACTCCGTTCCTGTTTTGATAATCGACAAAAGAAATAGCAATACGACTTTTATTGGGACTCGGGGTCTGGTCGATTTCATTAGGTGGAGCTGCTCCTACAGCTATGTTCGTAATAATTGATTCCACAATAGGATTGTCTTCTCCCAGTACACCATATACCCGTTCTTCAAGCTCACCGGTAACTTCATTAGTCTCCTCCAGGTCGGTACCTACGGGTAACTCATTATAGATGTATACAAAGTTAGGTTCAGTTTCTGCAAAGAATACTACTTTGGGTGATCTTACCCCCAGTAATATAATGCTCCCAATCAGAAAGAGAACCGTAAGTCCCAGCGTATACCAAGGCCGATTCCCCTCCAGAATCCATGCAATACTTGCCCGGTAACGATCCTGAATCCAGGGCAACACCGACTGGTTAAACCTGGCAATCATTGGTCTCAGTACAAACCGCTCCAGTAGAAAGAGTAGATAGAGAAAAACAAGTAGGTTAGCTACAAACCAAACATCAACCAAGAAGAAGATAGCAGCAATAGCGGCAATCACACCACCGGCAATCCACAATCCTTTATTATCACTTTTATCGGCATCATGGACCTTTCCATCGTCTTTTTCCATAAAAGAAACCGCAAATACGGGATTCATAAACAGGGCTACCACCAACGAAGCGGTAAGCGTTAGGATAATGGTGATGGGCAGGTAGACCATAAATCGACCGATGATACCCGTCCAGAACAACAGGGGCACAAAGGGAGCGATCGTTGTTAGGGTACCTGTAATAACCGGCAGGGCTATCTCTCCTGCGGCTCGCTTTGCGGCTTCTATCTTGTCATAATCGGTAGTGGTAATATAGCGATAAATATTTTCTACAATAACAATGGCATTATCCACCACTATCCCTAACCCAAGAATCAGGGCAAACAGTACCACCATATTGATACTATAGTCTGGTATTCCGGGCATCACTGCAAAGGCAAAAAACGATGAAAGTGGAATTGCCAATCCTACGAAGATAGCATTCTGGACGCCCATAATGAACATAAGTACCAATACTACAAAGAAGAAGCCAAGTATTACCGTATTAAAGAGGTTGGCTACACTATCACGAGTATCATCGGAGCGGTCGCCGGTATAAGTTATATCAAGCCCCTCGGGTAACTGTGATTCCCTCAGCTGATCCACCGTCTCCCGGGTCAACTCTGAGGTCTCTATAAGATTTGCGCCACCCTGTTTTTTAACATTCAGGGTAATGACTTCTTCACCATTCAAGCGCGCATAACTCTCTCTGTCTGCAAATCCATCTTTAATTTCTGCAATATCCTTGAGATAGACCTGCCTGCCAAGATTATTGGTAATCACCAGATTTTGCAGGTCTTCTGCTGACGTTACTTCCCCATCTACCCGAACGGCGCGTTCCATCCGGCCCATATCAAGTCCCCCGGCAGAGATCGTAACATTCGTGTTTGCTACGGCCTGCCGTACATGTTCGAAGGTAACACCCGAGGCTAACATTCTGGGCAGATCCATATTTATTTCGATCTCCCGGTCCAGGGCTCCAACAATTTCCGCTTCATTAATGCCGGAAAGGCTCTCCACCTCATCCTGAATCTGATCGGCAAAGCTTTTTAACTGTACCAGATCGTAATTACCCGAAAGATTAATATTCAGAATCGGTTGGTCATCTAAATTTATATCCGTGACTTCCGGATCCTGGGTCAATTCCTGAGGCAAATCCGTACGTGCTTTTTCCACCGCATCATTAACTTCCTGCTGTGCTACCAGCTTATCTTTACTGGTCTTAAAGACAATCGTTACAATAGAGGCAGCCTGCTTGGATACACTGCTTATTTCTTCAATCTCATCAAGTCCCCGCAATTCTTGCTCGAGGGGACGGGTAATAAGATTCTCAATATCAGCCGGGGAAGATCCTGCCTGAACAGTCACCACATTAAATACAGGTATTTCTACCTCAGGATACTGCTCCTTAGGAAGCATTATATAGGCCATAATACCGGCCAGGGTGAGCAATACCGTAACCAGATATACCGTCGTCCGGTTATCAATTGCAATACTTGAAGGTCTAAATTCTTTAAAGCTCATTATCTAACAATACTTTAGCGTTAATTGTCTTGAACCGAAATGCGATCACCGTCATTTACATTATTGTAACCCACTGTAATAATTTGATCACCCGGCTGTAATCCCTCTTCTACAATAATTTCATCTCCATAGCTATTGCCTGTTACAACCGACTGTTGTCTGGCAATCAAACCGGTGCTGTCTTCTTCCACCACAAACAGATACCCTTCATCATTGGTCATTTGGATTACGTCAATAGGTACCGTAAGTACGCTATCCCTTCTAAAATCATTGATATTTAATTTTGCCAGCATATTTGGACGAACAAGTCCATCGATATTTGGGATATAAACCTCAATACCAAACGTTCTGTTAGCCGGGTCAATAACCTTGCTTACAACATCAATCCTTTTGCTAAGCTCCCGGTCAATACTTGGCAAATTAACAATGACACTATCCGTTGTTTCAACGCGATTGATATAATATTCTGATATTTCAGCGGTTACTTTCAACGCTTCAGAATTGGCAATTTGAAATGCAGGATCGGCTGGACCTATATTCTCTCCCTCCTTGATCATCACGTTGTTTACAGTCCCCCCTATGGTTGCAGTGATAGTATAGTTATCATATTGCTCCTGCAGAGTCGCCAACTGATTTTCGAGCGACCGTACCTGGGTTTCAACTTCCAGCAGCTGAATCTCTGATCCGATATTATCCTCCCGAAGATTTTGTTGGCGTTCATATCGTGTCTTTGCCAGTTTAAGTTGGGATTTAATCTCTTCAATTTGGGTTCGGGTAACCTCCCCATCCAACTCGGCCAATACCGCTCCTTTATTCACCTGTTCACCGGCCCTAACATTAATACGCTCAACCGTTGCTGTTACTTTGGGAGTAATGGAAATCGTTTTATCAGATTCCACATTCCCCTGGATATTCAGAAAATGTTTAAAAGTGGATGGATGGATTTCAGCAGTTTCTACTGAAACCGTACCATTCTCTCCATTATTTTCGATCTCCTGCCCGTTCCCACAGGCTGAAATAATCACCAGTGTACTCAGTGCTATTGCTAATAATTGTTTCATCGATTCAATTTGTTCGTTTATTCGAGTTCAATATTTTCTTTAATAGCGTCTGTATTCTCTTCTACAAAAGGTACCTGCCCAAGTGCCTGATCGTATTGCGCTTTGGCAGACAAGTAATTAAAAACGGTTTGTGCATAGCCCGTTTCAGCTTCTCTCAGCTGCAGTTCCGCATCGTTTACCTCTTGCTGCGAACCCAGCCCATTTTGATATCGTTTAACGGCACGCTCATATCCAATCCTTGCCTGTTCCAATGCCCGTTTTCGGGCTGCTTCTACCTGGAAGGCTTCCTGGATACTCTCCTCAGCCGATACCAACTCACTTTCTGCCGTTCGTTTTGCCTGGTACTCCTGTAATTCCAGATCTTTTCTCTGAATTTGGGCCTGCTGGATAGCGGCATCACGCCTGAAACCCTGGAAAATCGGGAGTTGCACGCCTATCATAAAAGTCTGTGCCCGCGCTCGTTGTTCATCTGTTCCAAAAAACACCGGACTTCCCGCCTGCGCAGCTGACCACTGCATATTGTAGGTTGCAGAAATGTTGGGTAAATATTTACTCTTTTCTGCCCTAATCTGCTTCTCCTGCAGTTGCTGTTGAACATCCAATACGCGTAAGTCCCCACGATAGTCAAAGGCCTGCTTTAACAGTGTAGAATCAGATTCCAAAGAAAGGGCAGTCTTTCTGTCAATTTCTTTCAGTGCTTGGTTGGCAGTATCTTTGGCTGATTCCGAGCGGATGTCAAAACTGCTCAAGTCTCCTGCCACTTCAAGAGTCAGGCTTACGGGTAGTCCCATAGTATCTAAAAGGTTACGTATCGCCTCTTTCTTTGAATACCTGGCAGAAGTAAGCTCCGGCTTAACATTTTCCAACTGAACTTCCAGCTGCATCACAGCGTATTCATCAACGAGTCCCTGTTCGTAACTTTTGCGCGTATCATTTAGGTTTTCTTTTAATCGCTCCAATCGACTTTCCTGAAGCCGCACCTGTTCATTCGCAATGAGTGCCTGATAAAAGGTTATTCGGGTTTGCGTAACAATTCCCTGTGCCGTTGCACGCATCCCTTCGGCCTGGGCCGACTTAAATAAACTGGAAGTACTTACCCCCACAAAAGCCTGCCCATTAAATATCGTCTGCGATACAGTAAATCCGCCCTGCCAGTTATTATCCGTACCAAAAGCAACAGGAACCAATACATCAGGATCACCTTCCGGGTCAAATACCACTTCGGGAATAAAATTTACTGGTACCTCCAAATTACGTGTATAATTGGCTGAAGAAGTAACTTCCGGCAATACATTACTCCAGGCCGTTCGAACCTGCTGATCTGCTTCCTGAACCGAAAGCAGAGATCTCTTAATTTCGGTATTGTTTGCTAAGGCAATCTGAATAGCCTGTGTGATCGATATGGGCTGTGGTTGTTCCTTAATTTGTTCTACCGTATATCGGGTGGAATCCTGCTCTTGACCATAAACGGAGGGAATAATACAATATAAAGCGACCACCAATCCAATTAGTCTTATTGTGTTTGCATACATAGAATATTGCTTATAAAAATAGATATTAATTGTATTTAAAAATATGTGCGCAAATAAGATATCGTTCTACGAACACTTATTATTGATGTTTCAATAATAATGACTTTCAGTCATTATTTTCTTCTTGTCTTACCTTTTCTGAGGCCATCCCCTTATGGAGTAGAGTCAAAAAATTATCGAATAGAGAACCGATATCTATTTCCATCTCATCAATAACTTTATAATGATGTCCTTTTTCCCTCATGTGATGCATCATGGTAATTCCCCGTGTTCCAGCCCAGAGCATAACTGACAGCTCTTTGGGATCAAAAGAATCATCGACGGATCCATCCTGCATGCCTACCTGGAGGGCGCGTACCATATAATTCATTGCTCTGCTCAAATTCTCTTCACAAAGTTCTGCTATTTTGCTACCCCGCAACTCCTCAACCTCTATCATGGACTCGTAATGCATAAATGCATTAAAATAACCGGGGTTTTCCGATACAAATCGTAAATAAACTTCTCCCATCTTTCCCACCAGCTCAAGGCCGGTCAACTCTTCGGAAAAAAGTTTGGAAAATTTTTCATTCAGGATATCCGAGCCCCGCTTACAAATTGCCATATACAGCTCATTTTTATTTTTGAAATAAAGGTAGAGCGTCCCCTTACTTAGTTCTGCCTCATGAGCAATTTCGTCCATGGTAGAATGCTCTATACCCTTTCCAAAAATAACCTTTTCTGCCGCATCTATAATAGCGTTACGGCGCTGCTCTTTTTCTCTTTTTTTTCGTTCTTTTGTACTCATATTTCATGTCATAAAATGACTGTCGGTCATAATATGACCGAAATTAAGTACAAATAACTTTTAATACAAACTTTTCGTTCCCGGAAATCTCTCCTCAACTAGAGTCCTTTGGAGTAGTGAAATTAGATAACTTCTATAGGTGGTGACTTGCGGATAATACTTGTCGAAAATCAATGCCTGATCAAAAATAATGACTATCCTTTTACATATATTAGCCAACACTAGAACCCGCTCCAAAAGAGATATAAAGATCCGTGCCGAGTTTTGAATTACAAACTCTGAACAGTAATGCCCCCCTTGGAAAAGCTTTTGGAAAAAGTTTAATGTGAACTAAGGGAAATAGATCTTTTAGAATTGAGTGCTTACGCCTGGAGAATTATTCCCCTGGGAACATTCCATGAGGTCAAGGTCAGATGGATGGAAGGGCTTTAATTCATTTAATAATATATATGCAACTTTACCTTGATGGAAAAAGTGATCATTAAAATTTTATCTTAAGCTATAAAAAATATAACCATTACACCCGCTTTTTTAATGAACTTTACCAGAAATTATTAACCCGCAACTGTCTGAACCGCATCTCCTTTTCTTATAGCTCTTTTATCCTTAATCTTTGTACTGCCAATACCATTAACCTCACTCCTGTCAAAGGGCAGATAAAAAATACTTTTATTATTCTCCATTTTATAACCATAGTCTGCCTCTAACTGATGCGAGAGCGTTTCTATAAGTTCACGACTCAATGTGTTATCTGATAAGATATCTGATTCCTGATCATCTAAAAGATTATTGGAAACCTTCATATTAATTTAATCGTCTCTTCCTCCTCATACAGTCTAACTACAATTTTAAGAAAACCGACCCCCCTATACTCATATTTAAGCATATTATTGAATACTTCATTGATAATTAACGAACAGGGAATTGCCTGATTAATATTGATATCTACAGGCTCCAGCTCATAGTCAACCCCAACCGATTGATTTAAACTAACAGTTTCAATAATAGCGGGCATCAGTTTTTTGATATTTTCATTAAAACTAATATTGGAAAAATTTTGTGACTCATAGAGCAATTCGTGAATAGAAGCCATCGTCTTTATACGTCCCACACTGTGGTACAGCTTTTGCCTCAATTCTTCACTTTCTGATTGAAAAGCCTGCAATTGCATCATTCCGGATACAACTGCCAAGTTATTTTTAACCCTGTGATGTATTTCCATTAAGAGAGTTTTCTTCTCCCGGAGAGAATCTTTTAACATCTCCTCTCTCTTACGCTGGTGCGTCACATCCTGCATAGCCCCAATCATTCGTACGGGTCGTCCCTTTTCATCCGTCACTATAAAAGCGCGATCATAGACATGCTTATAATTACCATCGGCACATCTAAACCTGTATTCCATCTGGAAACGATCCTCTTTTTCAGTCCAGGCATCATCCAATTTTTGCAAGACATAGGGACGATCATCTGGATGAAGCTTCCCGCACCACCACTTCCCAACTTCAGTAACTTCTTTGGTATCATATCCAAACATCTCACTAAGATTGGCATTATATCTGATGATATCCTCCTCCAGGTCCAGATCCCAAATGGTATCGCTGGTTGCTTTGGATACAATTTCATAGCGCTCTACACTTTCTCGAAGTTTCTGTTCACGCTCCATTTGCTCGGTTATATCTCTGGAATTTACCACATAGCCCTCAATGGCGGGATTATTCATCATATTGGTAATGGTCGTCTCTTTCCAACCAGGAAACCCATCGTCATCAAGCGACTTAAAGGGTCCCATTCCACCCGTTCACCAGGAGCAAGTCCTTCTAAGATTTTTTTCAGCCTTTGACGATCTTCCGTATGTACATAGTTAAAAGCACTTTTACCGATAAATTCTTCTGCTTTGATGCCTTCATAAGAATTAGAAAATGGTGTTACATATTTAAAACGACCATCTCTATCTATAATAGATATTAAATCGGCTCCATCCTGTACTAATGCCCGGAACCGTTGTTCTCTAAGCTTAAGCGATTTGTTTACCTGTTTAAAACCTGTAACGACCTGAAGCATCTTCTGGATACGATCCAACACTTCCTGGTCAACTAGCAGAAGAGATTGGGGATCCCGGCAATAACAACAGAATGAAGCATAAACCTCATCTCCTTCTGCCAAAATTGGTATAGCCCAAGATGCCTTCAGTCCCTCCGCAAGAGCGGCCTCCCTCTCTTCCTTGCATCTTTTATCCTCAGAAATATGGGGACATATAACTTTATTTTTGCAATAAGCAGCAACACCAGCAGAACCGGCATTTGAACCGACCTGAGTACCATCCAAAGCACTGAGAAATTTTTTCGACACCCTTCCCGAAGATATCCATGAATACATTCTCATATTTTTAATACGTATAACCAACGGAATTAGATCCGGATACATTCGCTCTATCGAATCAAGGAAATGCTTCAGTATATCTGTTCATCATAACACATCCCGAGTATTTCTTCCTCTAATGAATACAGTCCTGATCGAATATCTGTCTTTGAGGAATAACTACTTTTTTTCAAAATCCGTGCAATAGCGACATCAAGTCGTTCAATTTGATCCTGGCAAATATAATCCTCAGCCCCTTCTTCAATCATCTGTAATCCCTTTGAATAGCTATCTGAATCAGATAGTACTATAATGGGCAAGTTTCTATACTTACTCCCAATCTCCATCAAGAAATTCTCTACAGAATTTTTTTCCTCAACAATTATTGCATCAGGAATAGTATCTCTCAGTAAGCTCATGCAGTCTGCAACAAGTACTCTTTCCAACACAATATTAAAATCCAGTTGCATTATACGATCAACTACATGTCCAATTTCTTCGTCGGCTGATGCAACTATATAAATCTTATACTGTCGGGCTTTCAAATCGATTTATTTTTTATATTAACAGGAGCCATAGAACAATACCAAAGGATGAAATTCCCATACCTTGACATTGACCAACCTCATATTCGCTACTACTTTAAATCGTGTGCATTATCTATTACCTTTTTAGGCTCTTTATTATCGGGAATACCCTTCAATTCTTAAATTATATTTTGTTTGTTTTATATTTAGATTAAAATGGTTTTCCTCAAACAATTCATATAAATGTTAAACTGACTTCTTTTTTTTACTTTTATTAAATAGTTCTATATTTGACTTTTAAAATGAAATGGTAAGTATTGTTATTAGCTTGATTAGCTGTAATTTTTTAATAAATTATTGAGATGGGATATAAAAGCGAGTCGGTAGCCCAAAACAGTATCATCCAAGAGAAATATGAGACGGTAAGGCAATCTATTGTACAAGAGATGTACGATACCAATATTGGCTCAGTAGAGGGTGCAGACAGTAGTTACTCTAAATTTGAATCACTGGCCAACAAGACATTTCGAGGAAAACGCAGTATTGATATAGCCATCGGCTGCCTTGCTTTTGCAGTATTTTTAATTGTCTATCCTGTTTTCGGATTATTTATAAAACTGAGTTCTCGTGGGCCCATTCTCTACAAGCAACGTCGCACAGGACAACATGGACACGAATTTATCTGCTATAAATTCCGAACCATGCACCAGCTAGATCTTCGGCGGATTGATGGTAAACCGGTTGTTACCCAAGAAAATGACAAACGTGTTTTTTGGTTTGGAAGCCTATTGAGAATGACCAATCTGGATGAACTTCCACAGGTACTAAATGTTCTCAAGGGTGACATGAGTCTTATAGGTCCGCGCCCTTATCCCATAGAAGAGTGTGCCCACTGGAACAATACCTTCGACGATTTTTTCTATCGCTATGCTGTAAAACCGGGTATTTCCGGCTTGGCTCAGGTTAAAGGATATCGCGGCGGTACGCTTGAGGAAGAGCACATGCGAAAGCGTCTTGATTACGATCTTATTTATGTTGAAAAACAGTCGCTGTCATTAGATCTCTATGTATTGGGCCGTACGGTATTTAAAATGATTCATCTCGACACCGACGGACATTAGTTAGAGCATCAACTCCTTTTTATTTTCAACTCAATAATATTTTAACTGGATTCACTTTGTTTAGAGTATGACTGATTACCAGCCATACTTGGCTCCCTCCTTTTTAAAGCTTCTTTTCAGTCCTGATATTCAGCAATTTTACCGTTATCTTTAGACTGAAATTTTTAACTCCTAAAACAAATAATCACATGAAAGTTACAGTAGTCGGTGCCGGTGGGAATGTCGGCTCTACCGTATCAATGGCAGTAGCACAGCGCGATTTTGCCAAAGAAGTGGTAATGGTAGATATCGTACAGGAACATAACGGTGAAAAGATATATCCTTCCAAAGGGCGTGCCCTTGATCAGTGGGAATCCTCCCCCATTCACAAATTTGATACAAAACTTACCGGAACAGTTGATTATGAAGACACTGCAGGATCGGATGTTTGCGTAATTACAGCCGGTGTACCGCGTCGGCCGGGTATGAGTCGCGATGACCTGCTTGAGACCAACGCCAATATTGTACAGTCGGTTACCGAACAGCTTATTGAACACTCCCCTAACACTATTATCATCGTAGTTTCCAATCCACTTGATGTCATGGCCCAGGTAGCCTATGAAACAAGCGGACTGGATTCTAACCGGGTAATGGGTATGGCCGGAATTCTTGATACCGCCCGATACCGTTCTTTCCTGGCTGAAGAATTGGAGGTATCTCCTAAAGATATTCAAGCTCTTTTACTCGGTGGACATGGAGACACTATGGTACCACTGCCCCGCTTTACTACTATCGGTGGAATGCCGGTAACTCAGTTTATTGATGAAGATAGACTTGAAGAAATTGTAGAACGAACCAAAGGCGGTGGAGGTGAGCTCGTAGAGCTAATGGGAACTTCCGCATGGTATGCACCAGGCGCTGCTGCCGCACAGATGGTGGAAGCAATTTTACTGGATCAAAATCGCATATTTCCCTGCGCAGCCTACCTAAACGGCGAGTATGGCCATAACGACCTGTTTTTAGGGGTCCCGGTTAAACTCGGCGAAGGTGGGATAAAAGAAATAATTGAGGTTGATTTAAATGATGAAGAACAGCAACTTTTAGATACATCAGCTGATCACGTACACTCCGTACTTGATAACTTTCGCAAGCTGATGAACAAATAAATCGCAATAAATTGTTGAAGACGTAAGGCTTCTTCACTACTTGCATTTTTAAAAAAGGCTCCGTCGACCATAGCGGAGCCTTTTTTGTTTTAGTAACTTTTCATCCACGAGTTGAATGCGTATCACTTTATATAGCAAGCCTTTTGTCCATACTCCTTCAATCACCTACAGATTCAAGGCATTACTATATTTCTGGGTAATCCCTTATTGAGATATGTATTTTATATTTTATTGCCAATCTAATTAAGGACAAGACCCCCGAACCTTAATTAAAGCTTATTACTTTCCACTCATCACGGTGCACTGACAAGCACAATATTTTCAGCAACAAGTCCCTTGTCATTTTCAATCAGATCAAACTCAAAAATGAGTTGCCGACTGGGTAAAAAGTCAATATCTAAATTCTCCTCGAATTGTGATACATGTGCAAAGACGGTTCTATAGGGCGACTCATCAAAACGGGAATCTGTAATCCACAAATTCTCATTCAACGTAACCAGATAGCGAAGAAAGCCATACCCTTCATTATGTGCAAAGTCATAGCAGACGCCC
>JBEPXF010000013.1:0-23459 GCA_041642075.1 Fodinibius sp. | reverse complement strand
CATTGGGAAGGGAACTACGATAGAGCGTTCTATCATTATGGGGAATGACTATTTTCAGTCGCAGGAAGAGCTGGATAAGAGTGATGACGATAATCCTCCTTTGGAAATTGGTCAGCGCTGCTTTATCAGTAATGCAATTATTGATAAAAATTGTAGTATCGGAGATGATGTACGTATCGCCGGAGGCGATCATCTTGAGGATGGCGACTACGGGGAATATCACGTTGTTGATGGCATTGTTATTGTGCCCAAGCGCTCTGTAATACCCGATGGTACAAAGATTTAGTAAATATTCGGGAATAATTAGCCTTACTAAACTTTCAAGGGTTTAGTAAGGCTTTTTTATTTACCCTTTCTGTATTTCTTTGAGCTTGCCCATAGCTCTCTCATTCAGGTTATTAAACAGCTCCTTGTTAATATCGCCAACGGTATATTTGAGATGGAGCCATACAACATAGGTAGCCATCACATCTTCATAGCAGTAGTGCTCAATTTCGGGGAGTTCTCCACGTCGGTACATTTCTAACACTTCATTACCTTCTCCTGTTTGTTTAAATGGGATGTCTATCAGATGTCCCAGGTGTTTGAGTTTCGGCCAGGAGCTGGCGCCATAGTTACTGAATTCATCCAGCAGGTCCACATTGTCGTTGCTGTAGCGGTATTTAATATCGTAATGATTTAACCGCATGGGCATCTGGAGGCTGTGCTTCATTGCCCGATAGGTTAGCAGCGGAAGGTCGAATCCCCGTCCGTTGTGGTGAATAAGTCCGAAGTCTTTATAGGTGCTCAGGGCATCGAAAAGTTGTTCAAGTCCCTGCCGCTCATCAGTGCCATGCCAGGAAACTTTTTGCTTAGGCATGCCATTATTTTCTATCCAGAGACCTACCCAGGACACCATCCGGTGAAACATAGGAGGAAGAAACCCGGAGGAATTTCGAGCCAGTTCTTCGCTTGCTTGAATAAGTAATTCATCCTCGTCATCTTCAGGCTCATCAATAACATTTCGCACAAATTCAAAGTCGGGGATTGTTTCTACATCAAAGATAAAAAACATGATACTTACGTTAATTCGCCTGCTAAATTTACCTTAAACTGTTTTGCTACAGTCTCTGCATCAGTATACTTACCCAGAAGATACATTAATTTTGTGAGTGTTGCCTCCGTAGTCATATCCCCGGCACTGATGGCTCCGAGTTCGAGCGCCTGGCGACCGCTTTCGTAGTTGGATAAGTCAACAGCATCGTAGGCGGCTTGGGAGGTAATAATCAATATAGTATCATTTGATATACATTGTTCGAAAAAGGGGAGGAGGTTTTGATCTCCTCTGATGGGAAAGTTACCGCTGCCAAAGGCCTCAATCACTAGGGCTCTTTTATTGTCAAGGGGAAGCTCTTTTAAAAAAGTGGGATCAAGATTGGGATAAAGTTTTAACAGGAATAGTTGATCTGAAAATTGAGTAGATAAGCTGAGATCTCCAGAGGGTTGCCGGACGTTGGGTTTCATTTCAATATGTAATCCAATTTCAGCCAGTGGGGGATAGTTGGGAGAGCTGAATGCATCAAAGTCCCCAATACTTATCTTTGTGGCTCTGTTCCCTCGATAAACATAATCATTGAAGCAGATAGCTACTTCTGGCAGATTCATCGTTGCCATTTCAATTGAGTTAATAAGATTTCGCCTCGCATCGCTCCTGATGCTGCTCATTGGTACCTGACTTCCGGTTAAGATAATGGGCTTTTGAATGTTTTGCAGAGCAAAGGAGAGGGCAGAGGCTGTGTAGGCCATCGTGTCGGTGCCGTGTAAAATGACGAACCCATGGTACTGCTCATAATTTTGATAGATGAAGGAGGCGAGCTCTGCCCAGTGCCTACGATTAATATCTGAACTATCCTCAAGAAAAAGCCTTTCCGTTTCAATATCCGCAATTTCAGAAAGTTCAGGAATGGTTTGATTAATCAGATCAGACCATTTGGTGGGATTTATTGTTGGACCGCTATCTTCTTGGCCTTCCATGGCAATGGTCCCCCCCGTTTGAATAAGCAGGATTTTTTTCATAAAAAATATTTGTTTAATCAAGTACGGTTAATGTTACCGAATTTCAAACAAAGTATTGAGTTCAAATTATTTTTTGTATTACTTACTTATATAAAAATTTAATTATCGGAAACGGCGATGGAGTTAAGCCATAATAATATCAGATCTATGATGGTCGTTTATTGTTGACCGCTTGGTCCGGTATGTTTCCATCTAAAAATGGAGGTTAATTATGAGAGTTTATCCATCATCCAGAGTTAGAAATGTTGTATTGTTGGGCCATGCGGGTTCGGGGAAAACCACACTTTCCGAAACCATGCTGTATGAATCCGGGACAAAAAGCCGCCGTGGATCGGTAGAAGATAAGTCAACCACATCAGATTATCACGATATTGAACATGAAAAAGGGAAGTCGGTTTTTGGGACGTTGCTAAACCTGGACTGGCGTGGTAATAAAATAAACTTGATTGATACTCCAGGTACTTCGGACTATATCGGTGAGGTTGTGGGAGCACTTCGCGTAGCGGATACGGCTATTTTTTCGCTTAATGCTGAATACGGGATTGAGACGGGGACTGAATTACATTGGAAATATACAGAGCGATATAATATCCCCTCATTGCTGATTGTCAATAAGCCAGACAGTAGTCACGCAGATTTTCAGAAAACTCTAGATATGGCTAAAGAGCGATTTGGACGTGGGGTGGTGGTTGTGCAGTATCCCTATAGCGAGGGTGAGGGGTTTCATGCTATTATTGATGTGCTTAAAATGACTATGTATGAATTTCCTGAGGACGGAGGCAAGCCTGATAAACTTCCGATTCCGGATTCCCACCAGGCCCAGGCCGAGCTGCTACATAATGAGCTGGTGGAGTCGGTGGCTGAAAATGATGAAACGCTGCTGGATGTTTATTTTGAACAGGGAAAGCTTACGGAGAGCCAGATGCGTGAGGGATTACAACAGACGTTACTCAACAGGGATATTTTCCCTCTCTTTTGTTGCAGTGCAAAGCGGAACATGGGAACAGGACGTGTAATGGGGTTTCTGGGAAATGTAGCACCCAATCCAACAGAAGCCAATCCGCCTAAAACACCGGATGGAGAAGATATAAAATTGGATCCTGAAGGCGAACCGCTGCTATTTATCTTCAAAAACAGTTCGGAGTCACATATGGGTGATATGCTATATTTTAAGGTGTATGGAGGTTCCGCAAAATCGGGATTGGATTTGATCAATCATACTACGGAAAGTACCGTTCGTCTGCCAAGCCTGTATTTAATGAACGGGGAAAAGCGCCAGGAAGTCGACAGCGTGAACACGGGTGATATCGGAGCTGCAGTCAAACTAAAGAATACTAATATCAATGATCTTTTATATACCAAAGGTAACTCAGTGGATATTGATCCCATACATTTTCCGGAACCAATTATTCGGACGGCAATTAAGCTTAAACGGGAGGGTGAAGAGGATAAGCTGGGAACAGCGTTGCACCAGCTTCAACGCGAAGATCCTTCATTGCAGGTAGAACACAGTCAGGAGTTGAGGCAGGTTATTATTCATGGGCAGGGAGAAGAACACTTAGCTGTCATTAAATATGCCCTTGAAAATCGATTTAATATTGATCTGGAATTTGTAAAACCACTAATTCCCTATCGGGAGACCATCACTAAAGAGATCCGCACGCATTATAAGCATAAAAAACAATCCGGTGGGGCAGGACAGTTTGCAAAAATTTCGCTGCTGATGGAGCCGCTGCGCAATCATATGCCTGAACACAATGACCTGAAAATCCGTGATGTTGAAGAAATTGATCTTGATTGGGGAGGAAAACTGATTTTTAGAAATTGTATTGTAGGTGGCGTAATTGATAATCGATTTATGCCTGCCATTTTGAAAGGGATTATGGAGAAAATGGAAAACGGACCATTGAGCAATTGTCGGGTGCGGGATATGCGTATTTCGGTTTATGACGGTGCGATGCATCCGGTAGATTCCAATGATGCCGCTTTTCGTTCGGCAGCACTCATGGCTTTTCGGGAAGGCTTCATGCGAGCTGCTCCTAAATTATTGGAACCGATCTATACGATTGAAGTGTCCATACCGGCCGATTATATGGGGGATGTGATGAGTGATATTAGTACCCGAAGGGGACAGATTATGGGTATGGATTCGGAGGGATCTATTCAGAAAGTCGAGGCCCAGGTGCCTCTGGAAGAGCTGGATCATTATGCCACGCGCCTAAAATCGATTACTAAGGGGAGCGCCGGTTTCAGGAGGACATTTTCCCATTATGCTGAGGTTCCTCGTGATATCCAACAGAAGATTGTAGAACAGACCGAAAAACAGCAGCAAGCACACTAACCAACTCCTGTTGCTCTAAATTTATGGTCTAAGCAGCAGTAATTGTTGAAGACTAATCTATTGCAGTTGAGTCTTCGTCAGTGTTTTCAACTTCTTTTACTTCGTTATCTACTTCAGCATCAATATTATTATCCTCATTATCTTCCTGAAGTCTAGGACTGTCGGGTTGAGTTTGTCTGAGGTGTTCAATGTATCGCGCTGGCAGTTCGAAGAAAAGTTCTTCCGGGATAGTTGGGAATCGGCTTTCCATTGGATCTGTGGGTTTTTGGGGACGAAGATCGGGGTTCCAGACAAAGCCATCGAGTGTGCGTTCGGCTGTTTCTTCATTTTCAGGAAAGAAGGAACCTTTGTTAGAACCGTTTGCAATCATACGGACAAGTTCACCATCCTCGAATAATATTCGAATAGTAGGAGCCGATAACTCAATAGCTCCATCAGATTCATTCTGCTGATTCTTTGTAAACCGAAGGAGTTTGGCATTATTAAATACAAAAATCTCGCTGAGATTACCTTCTGTAAAACCAGCGGTAAGGGTATCTCCTGTTATTTGATTGAGCCGATCGATAGTGGTATCCTGCTGTACGGAGAAGGGTTGGGGATATGACTGGAGGCTGTCAATATCACCGTCTTTGAGCATAGCTTTAATATAAGGTCCCGTTAGCTGAACATTATCATGCCAGGCTTTGGCATTGGACCACAATTCAAAGGTTTGAGTACTGTCGGAATATTGGGTAGTATCAGAAAGAGATGCAAAATTCGGTGACCAGACCCGCACATTTTCATAGGCATGGGTAACAATGGTAGTATCGGTTGGATGACGATGTTCCTGGGATATGATAGTTTGAGCCCAAATATGGGTGGTATCGGCAGGTTGGGTGGTATCGCTGGTGTCGGACTCAAAGTTTATGAGCCAGGCGTCATCCCCCTCCAGAAGCCGTTGCCCGGTAGAGTCTGCCTCCAGATATGCCCCTTGCAGCATCGTATTGTTCTCTTGGTCGTCGCCAAATATTTGTCCATGGATTTCATAATAATCCTTGCTCCGATTGCTGAAGAGAGAGTCTCCTTCCAGGTATTGAAGGGAATCAGTTAGTTGAACCTGTCCGTGAAAGCGGACGCTGTCGGCGGAACGATAATAATAGCCCGAATCGGCCCGGAGAACGCCACGTTGGTCTTCAAGGCGAATTTGGTCGATAAAATGGGCAACTTTTGTAGAAAAACGATAATCAACACTGTTGCCAAAAATAGTTGTGCTGTCGGTATCAAGGATAACGCGTCCCCGAAGCTCGCTAAAATCGACATCCGTAAAATAAGTGAGGGAGTCTGCCCATATTTTTTCTTCACCGGTATCTATTTCAATATTTCCATAGGCACGAATTTCATCTTGGTTTACAAACTGGTAGGCACTATCGCAATACATTTCAAAATCCTCATGTTTGATATGTACGTTTCCCAGGATGCGGCGTACTTCTTCTCCCTCAAAACTATCGCCAACAATACGGGAAGCATCAAGAATATCTACCCTTTTTTGCTGTTGACCATGGCTAATTAATGGAGAAACAAGAATTACCAGTATTATTAATAAAAGTACTGCCGTATAAGTATTGGGAAGCTTTAAAAAAATGCAAGGGAAGTATTTCATATCAATCGACCGTTACCTGTCCTTTGGGCTCCCTGATGGTATAATTAGTTAAGCTAGTTGTTCCTTCAAAACCCGTGCCTGCAATACTATCGGAAGGGGTGGTAATAATAACAAATTTTGGAGTGTTAATGAGCTCGTCACTTTGGATCCATTTAAGGTATTCGGAGGTGAGCTTTCGATCATCTGCCGTATTCACTATGACATCTCCAAACAATTCAAAAATGGAATTATCGGCATCATAGACAGCACGTTCGGAGTAAGCACGGGTGGTAATAGTACCGGTTGAATCATAGAGATGAATAGTAACAGGTCCTTTGACGCGGGTTGAGCTGCTGTCTTCAGTGGTGTAGGTAGCGGCATAGGATCCGAATAATCTCATTTTTTTTGTTCCATCTTCAATGATTTCCATATCCACATCCCAGCTTTCGGTTGTGGACGTAAGGGAATCACTCAGGGTTTCATCTACCTGTGCGCTCTGTTCCTCGGAAAGCTCGCCGCAAGAAGATATAGAAATGGTTAGTAGAAGGCTAAATAGAAATAACCTGAAGATATTATTGTTATGTTGTTCCAAAATATCGATCACCTGCATCACCTAATCCGGGGACGATAAATGCATCGTCGTTGAGTTTTTCATCAATAGCTGCCGTAATGGTATGGACATCGGGATGTTTTGAGCTGATTCTTTCCAAGCCTTCCGGGGCACAGATTAACGAAATAAAACGCAAATGTTGTGCGCTTTCTTTTTTAAGAAAGGATATGGCATCATCAGCGCTGCCGCCGGTTGCCAGCATCGGATCGACTACTAAAACCAAGGCATCCTCAATGCCGTCGGGAATATTGGAGTAATAGTCCACGGGTTCGTGAGTGCTTTCATCCCGGTACATACCTAAATGTCCTACTTTGGCATCCGGTATAAATTGTAGCAGGGCATCGGAGAGTCCAAGACCCGCACGTAAAATTGGAACTACAATAATATCCTGGTCTATGTCGTAACCCGTGGTCTTTTCAATAGGAGTTTCTACCTCAAATTCTTTTAAAGGTAGTTCTTTAAGCGCATGATATGCTAAAATAATTGCAATACGCTTTAAAGCTGATCGAAACTCGTCGGTAGTCGTATTGATATCCCTCAGGATGGTCAGATCCCGATTGACAACAGGATGTTCAATTAATGTGAGTTGCTCGTTAAATTGAGAATCCATAACTATCGCTGATTAAGATTCGGGCGTACTGTGATCTCTATTGAAATATTTTTGAGTAATTTGATACGCTTTTCCTGAAAGTGCAAACAGGGCAATAATATTGAAAAAAGCCATAAGTCCGAGCATAACGTCACCGAAAGCCCATACCGTAGTTAAGGTTACTACGGCTCCGAAAAAGTGCATGCCTACGAAGACAACCCGATACCAAAAAATAGATTCAAAACCCAACAGATACTGAGCAGCTCGGTCTCCGTAATAGCTCCAGCTAATAGATGTGGAGATTGCGAAGAGAAGTACCGCAAAGGTGACCACATAGCCTCCACCTGCAAATAAGGGATTTAAACCGATTTCAAAGGCGCGTATTGTTAGTGGCGCGCCATTTTCAACTACTCCACCGTGGAGCCGGGACAATTTGGTATTATCTTTTGTATAAACTGCAACGGCACTATAGGTATCGCTGCTTTCTGATTTACTAAGCTCAATGCGTCCGGTGAAAGTTTCACTGTAATTTGCATCTGTAAACATGGTATCTACCGGGATATTATAGTGCTCCATTGTGCCGTTTTCCGGTACACCATCACTAAAATAGAGTGTTTCGGAAGCGTTGCCGGCCGCTTTACCGGAGAGGGTATAGGAAAATGAATCGGTAGAGGGATTTATCGTTGTTTTATGCTGCATATCCCACGCTCCGGTAGAAACGATTACCAGGCCGGTCATGGTACAAATAATAAGCGTGTCAATAAATGGTTCCAGCAGGGCAACGACCCCTTCACGAACGGGTTCATCCGTTTTGGCGGCAGAGTGTGCAATGGGAGCGGAACCCTGGCCCGCCTCGTTAGAAAAGATTCCCCGTTGAACCCCGTAGCTAAGGGTAAAAATTAGGGCACCCGATCCTACTCCAAGAGCGCCTGCTTGTGGATTAAATGCATAGCCGACGATCATCTGAAGGGAAGGAATAACTTGATCGTAATTAAGGATAAGGATAACTAAAGCTCCAAGTACGTAAAGAATACCCATGAAAGGAACCAACTTGGAGGTTACTTTTCCAATACGCTTAATACCACCTAAAATTACAGCTGCTACCAAGCTAGCGGTAATAAGACCTGTTATCACGGTCGGGATTTGAAAATCACTTTGCATTACATCTGCTACAGTATTGGCCTGTACGGCATTACCCGTTAAAAAAGCACAAATAGCAGCAGAAACGGCAAAAGCCACTGCAAGCCACTTCCAATTCGATCCTAGTCCTCGCTCAATATAGTACATAGGTCCACCGGAAACCGTACCGTCTGGATTGGTTTCTCGATATTCCTGGGCCAGCGTAACCTCTGTGAATTTAATAGCCATTCCAAAAATCGCGGTAATCCACATCCAGAAAAGCGCGCCGGGACCGCCATAATGAATTGCGAGGGCCACACCCGCAATATTTCCAATACCTACCGTTGCTGATAACGCTGTAGTTAATGCCTGAAAATGATTAATATCTCCCTCATCTTCCGGATCATCATAAAAACCGGTCACGACTTTAAGTCCATGAGCAAAACGTCTGACTTGGATGAATCCCAAGCGGAAAGTTATAAAAATTCCAAAGGCAAGCAGCAGTACTACCATTGCTGGCAGGCTTTCAGGAGTGTTCCAAATTAGATTTTCAAGAAAGGCAATAATACGTTCAAAAGTTTCCATGGACTGTTATTGGCTTAGATTTTTTATATACAATCAGGCTGAATGTATAAAAAGATTTCCGAACTTTTTAGATTAAATTTAGCCTAGGCTATGACTATCCATTAAAAAACGTTAAAATATGAGTAATTAAAAGAATGTATTTTTTAAATTAAAGGATAGGCTTCTTAAAACAGGATGTTTCTGTATACTCAAGCTGTTATTTTATAGTTATGGAAGTTGCGAGTAGTTAAAGGGTATATTAAATATTTATAGGCTATTTAAATTCTAAACTGAGTTTAATTAAGACAGTATAAAAAGGTGAATTCTTATGACTAAAGCAGATATAGTAGATGTAATTGCTTCTTCAACAGGTTTAACAAAGGTAGAAACCGAAGCCGTTGTCAATGGTTTTATGGAAACGGTTATAGATGCTATGAAACGAGGCGAACATATAGAGTTGCGCGGTTTCGGTAGTTTTAAGGTTGTAAAGAGAGCACAGCGTGTAGCCCGGAATCCGAAGACAAATGAAGAGGTAATTGTACCGGAACAATATGTCCCTGTTTTAAAAATGTCTAAGATATTTAAAGAACAGGTAGATGAAGCTATGAAAGAAAAGGAAGAGTAGTATTATAAAATAATTGCTATTCCTGATAAACTAATTCCAATACTCCTGACTCAAAAGAAATTTTCTGCCATACGGATGTATTGATATTGATTAAATGTACTTATGATTACGCAGCTACTTGATTACGTAGCGTACGATCTGCCAGCTTAATAACTCTGTTTGACTTAATAAGTAATTCCTGAAGAATACGGAGCACAAATTTATGTACTTCATTCAGGCTGTTAAGATCAGTAAAGGTGTATTGGAAGTAAGACAAAAGGTTAACCGCAGTTAAATATTTACCACTCGGTGTACCCTCGACTTCGACATGCCATCGACTGATAATATCATCATCAGCGAGCAGGTCGTTTATATTATGATTAATTTCTTCCATCCACTGGCTAGCAGCTTCTACTTTGTGGTAGCCATTATGTGTAGAAAGATCAGGATTTGAAGCCTTTTCGTTAAAAAGCCAGGTAATCTCGATATCAATATCAGGTGAAATAGATGTACTAACCATATTTTCTTCCTGGAGAAAAGGATGTTCTTCCATACCTTTTAATTGTTTGGCAAGGACGGTTTCCCGAAAACGGTCCCAATCGAAATTGATTGCAATTGCTTTCACAAAATCAGAATCCTGACTTGCATCAATTTTGATTTCCAGTCCCGTTGCATTTATTCTATCTTCATCCCAGGTGCGGAATGATTTAATAGATATCTCTCTTCTTTGAAGGTCGCTTTCTATCCGGTTAACTACGGAATTAAAAATCGGATATTTCATTCGTTGAGCCTGTTTAATATTAGTTATTTGAACGTCTCTTTTAGTTAATTAAGCATGAACAATTATTACACGTTAATATATTTAAACCGAGAGATAAAAGAAAAAATCTTGGGCGGTTTTTTTGACTTCGCTATTAGTCCTCATAAAGATGTTCTGCATATTTATTTAAAAGCACAGGAAGAGACTCATAGATTGATTTTTAGTGCTAATTCGCGGGAAACTGCCCTCTTTTTGGATTACTACCGTCCTCCCAAAAAACGAAACGTGCTTGATTTTTTTTCTTGCCTGGAAGGACAGAAAGTGAGCGAGGTGAGCCTGGCAGAAAAAGATCGGTTACTGTCGGTTTATTTTGAAAATGGCAAGCGTCTTTTGTTTAAGCTTTTTAGCGGACGCCCCAATGTTTTTTTAGTGGATGACGATCAAATTACCAATGCTTTTAAAAATCCTGAAAGCCACAAAGGCGGAGCTCCTCCTGAACCGGTAGTACCGGACTTTAAGGAAGAAGTGAGTCCCAAAAGGAATGCTAAGAACCAGATGACAGAAGTGAATCCGTTGCTGCCGAGAAACTTGCTTCCTTATCTTATTGAACAGCATGATGTAGAAGAAATGTCGCCAGGAGAAGTCAAGGCTTTTACCCAGCAGGTTACGCAGGCGCTGAAGGAGGATCCGCATCCCCGGGTATTGGAAACCGGTGACTTTTGCCTGTGGTCTCGGAAGTGGCTGGATATACCAACAAATAAACAATGTTCGGAGGTGAATGACTGTGTAGCGTATGCTTATAAAAATGCTGTTCATCTTCGCCGCCTTCATAATAAAAAGGAAGATATCGTACGATTTTTGAAACGGACTATAGAGCAAAAAGAGGGGACTATAGCACAATTGTCCCAATCTGAAAAGAGTTTGGAGCGGGCAGATCGGTATGAAAAATATGGTCATCTATTGATGGCGCATGCTCATGAGTCAATTTCTCCTGGGACAGACGAAATTACTATCAAAGATTTTTATGAGGATGATGACGAGATAACCATTTCATTGCAGGAAGGTCAGGGAATTGCGAAGAATGCCGAATACTATTATGAAAAAGCCAAGGATGCGCGAAAATCCTATGAAAATGCGCAAAAAAGACTGCCTGCGGAAAAAGAAAAACTGGACACGGTTCAAAAGTTATTGGATGAAATAGATCAGATTGATCGGTTGCCCGATCTAAATTCATGGATTAAGGATCATAAAAAGAAATTGCAACAGATAGGTTTTGGCGATAGTGATGACAAACAGGCAAAATCGCCATACAGGAAATTCAAGGTGGGGAAATATGAAGTCTGGATCGGAAAAAATGCGAAAAGTAATGATCAGCTTACCAGCCGGGCCCACAAGGAAGATATCTGGCTGCACGCCCGGGGAGTAGGTGGATCGCATGTAGTAATCCGGATGGGAAATCAGAAAGATTATCCTCCGAAGAGTGTTATCTTAAAAGCGGCCGGATTTGCAGCCTATTATTCAAAGGCTCAGGGAATGAAAACAGCACCGGTGATGTATACAAAGCGGAAATATGTGAGAAAGCCCAAAGGAGCAGCCCCGGGGGCGGTGGTTGTGGAGCGGGAAGAGGTTGAAATGGTACCTCCGATTAATCCCCAGGAAATAAATTAAGTAAAAGAAAATGATAGAGTATGAAGCAATTATCGTATGATGGAAATATTTTTCTAAGCGGCTTTATGGGAACCGGTAAGTCAACGATTGGGCGCATACTGGCCGAAAAGTTGGAATGTTCTTTTATGGATTTGGATGATTATGTGGAAGAAAAGGCGGGTAAACCCATTCCAGATATTTTTGAGGAATCCGGGGAGGAAGGGTTTCGGAAGCTTGAACGAAATGTATTAATGGAAGTGTGCCGGGATTTTGAAGGAGTCGTGGCCTTGGGTGGAGGGAGCCTGCAAAATCAACATCTGGTAGATCATCTGAAATTGAACGGCATTCTTGTGTTTTTAAAAACACCATTTCCGATTATTTTAGACCGCATCTGTAAAGATGTAAATCGCCCTCTGTTACTAGATGAAGAAGGAAATCCCAAGGATCGGGAGAAACTTCGCCAGGAACTCAATACACTTTATAAAAAACGGTTGCCGCTTTATGAACAAGCTTCAATCATTTTAAAAACAGAAGGTAATAAAACACCTGAACAAGAAGCAGAAATTTTGATCAAGAAAATTCGTAACCATGTCGCACAGCATTGATGTCTCGGTATCACTTAATAAACGGTATTCTATCCATGTGGATAAAAATGTAGAAAAGGCTTTTTCAGACTTTTGCTCTGATCACTATTCAAAAGAGAAGGTGATCCTTATTGTTGATGAGAAAGTATTTGAACTGCATGAAACCAAAATAGAATCAATGTGTAGCCGGTATTTTGAAAACTTATTTGTTTTAAAAATACCGCAAGGTGAGAACTCGAAATCACTTAGCCAGTGGCAACAGCTGGTTAATGAAATTTTAGAAGAGGGAGTGGAACGAAATACTCCCTTGGTTGCAATTGGAGGGGGCGTTACAGGTGATCTGGCCGGTTATGTAGCCTCTTCGGTGCTACGGGGGATCCCACTCATACATCTGCCAACTACCTTATTAGCGATGGTTGATAGTTCAATTGGAGGTAAAACGGGGCTTAATCATGATACGGGAAAAAATTTAATTGGAGCATTCTATCAGCCGGATGTCGTATTTGCTGATATAGATTTTTTAGAAACGCTTGAGCAGAGAGAGTGGATTACCGGAATGGCAGAAATTATAAAATATGGAGCCATTCGTAGCCCGGAACTGTTTACTCAGCTCGAAACGCTGAAGGACAATTTATCTCCAGATGATGGAGAATGGATAGAGGTGATTCGGGAAAGCGCACGTATAAAAACGGATATCGTTCAGGAGGATACCCTCGAAGCCGGCAAGAGGGCATATTTGAATTTTGGCCATACCTTTGGACATGCACTGGAACGCGTAGCCGGATACGGAAGTATTTCCCACGGAGAGGCAGTCTTTGCAGGGATGATAGCGGCCACTTATTTTTCAAAAGAACTGGGCCATCCGGTGGATGATACGGTTTTTACTCCATTTATGTCGCTTTACAAGCAGCAAATCCGTTCTTTTCCTACCGAGCCGGATAAGCTTATCGAGGCGATGAAAACAGATAAAAAAGTGAAAAATAATATCATCCAATTAGTGTTATTGAAAGAGTGGGGTTCGCCTTATATTAAACCATGCACTGATCTGTCAAAATTAAGAGCGGCCTGGAACTACACGATAGATCAATTTAACTGATTATACAACAATTGAGAAACAAGTAATTGATTCTTCGCTGGTTACATAAAAGTTGGAAATATCTGTGGGGGATCATCCTTACAGTTATTCTTATTTTGCTTATAGTATCGGCAAGCGTTATAGGACTGCTACAGCTTGATATTACTCAGGATTATCTGCTCGATAGGGTCAAAGACAGAATATCCCAGGATTATAAGACACAGATTACCATAGGAGATGTAGATGGCTTTTTGCCCTTCAATATTGAATTAAGGGATGTGGTGATTGCAAATGGTGATTCAAGTCGGACAGATACCCTGGCTAAAATCGATGGTGTTACCAGCCATATTGATGTATGGGGCTTTTTACAAAATAAAGTAACGATTACTGGTTTTACTCTTGAAAATCCTGAAATATGGGTACGAAAGAGGGCAGATGGGCGCATTGTTTTTCTGGAAAGAAAAGAGGCGCGGCAGGATACTTCGGCTCCAGAAAGCCGTTGGTTGAATAACGTAGAAATACTGGCCCCGCAAATAGAAATAATTGATGGGACAGCACACCTGGAATCCCTGACAGAAAAGGGGAATATTGTAGATTTGCCATCTTTAGTTACCTTATCCAACCTTAATACCCAGTTCTTTTTAGAGTGGACCGGTAATCAGCGTTATCTGGATATCGACCAATTTTCAGCAACGACTGAAGACCTGGATGCTGAAGAGTTTTCTGTAACGGGTCAGGTATACAGTGATCAACAATTTCTGGAGTTTAATTCCTTTTTTTTGAATGTTGGTCAGGCCGAAGTAATTATTAACGGCGAAATTGATGGATTAGATCTTGGCAGTCCGGGAATCAGGGATCAATTTTTATCTTCCAATTATGATTTAGGAGTGATGGCTACTTCTTTATATCCCCGAGAACTCAGAGAATTTTTGCCGGAGATACCTGATATTGAAGGCCCCTTTACTGTTCAACTATACACCGAAGGAAATACAGAGTCGCTTTGGGTAGAGGAAATTTCTATTGAAAAAGGCGAAAGTTTATTCAGGTTAAATGGAGAGTTCCAGAACCTTACGGAATCCAATCTTTTTGCCTATGTGGCAACTATCGATAGCTTAAATCTGCGAAGCGAAGATATAGCTCCTATCCTTGATACACTCCGTCGACCCGAATACCGTGCGTTGGAAGATTTATCAATGCAGGGCAGTGCATCCGGAACACTCGACTCTATATATGTTGATGTAGCAATGAGTTCTCCTATTGGTTCTATGGGTTTGCAGGGCGGAAGTCAATTAATATCCCCCTATATGTACGAGGGATCAATGGAGGGACAAAATATTGATATTAGCTGGCTGATGCCCTCCACTTTTGATACGACTTCAATAAATATGACGGCCCAATTATCAGGATCGGGCATTACTCTTGAAGAATCTGCTACTGATTTCGAGGTCTCCTTCACTCAAAGCTTATTTAACCAGCAGCTTGTTGATCAGGCGGAACTTTCATCGTCCTTATATGGAGGGTTATGGAGCCAGGAATTTCAATACCAAAAAGGAGAACAGGTTATTACAGGAGCGGGCGAAATTGATTTCAGTCGGGAACGACCCCCGGTTACCATGAAAGGAGAGGCCCAGAATATAAATTTAACCGATTTTGTGAGCGACTCTCTGGTTGCTTCCACCCAGCTGGACCTTACTTACAGTATAGAAGCAGCGGGACTGTCGCTGGACGCAATACGGGGACAGGCAAATTTTGACGTGGCTCCTTCGGTTATCGGGGGTGATTCAGTCGAGGCTCATCAATTTTATGCTGATATTGGCAATATTGGTAATCAACGGCGATCATTTCGTCTTACGAGCTCCCTTCTGGATATGAATATAGAGGGACAATTGTATCCGAAAGTAATTGTGGATCAATTTAGATTTTGGTCGGCTTACTTTAGGGAGCGTTACCGGCAGGAAATAAGTATGGATGATGGAGAAGGACAGGTGACAGTTCCTGCACCTGAAGAAAGTGTAATTATCGATGGAAATATTACCTTGAAAAACCTGAATCTTATTAAAAAGTATATACCTGTATTCCCCTCCATATATACCGATTCCCGTATTGCTTTTAATATGAATGCGGATGCAGATAGGCTGCTATTCTCTACAGAGATGCAGGCCGATACACTATCTTTAAATAATTGGACCAGCCAGGACAGCCAAATTCAGTTTGCCGGAAGCTTTCGAAGTGATCGTACTCTAAAGGAGTTTTCGTCGGTAGATTTTAGGGCTGATGTCGGATCCTATAACTCCAATACTTTTAGTATGGATTCTCTTGGAATTGTAGCTACCTTGGGACAGGACTCACTCTATTACCGGCAGGCTATAAAAAATATTGGCGAAAATGCACGCTTTAGCCTTGAACTTAACGGCGCGCTTTCGGACAGTTCTGCGTCAGTTTATGTTAATAATTTCTTTTTGGGTAATGAAAATTATGCTTGGAGAAATCAGGATATCCCTACCTTGGAGGTTGAAGGTACGAATAGAATTAAATTCAATGATTTTAGATTCGCTAATCAAGATGAATACCTGCAGCTTCAGGGAGCCTGGAGTAATAGCAGTGAGGACTCTCTTTCATATACGCTCAGAGATATAAATTTAGCGCGTATTTCTGAGTTGGTAGATGGGGAGGTCAGTTTTGAAGGGGTGCTCAATGGAGAGTTAATGACCCAGTCTATTACAGAGCAACCTAGGGTTCAAGGTTCTTTAGATATAAGCAGGATGGCTCTTAATAATCGTACAGTGGGAGATGTGCAATTCAACAGTCAATATAATACTGGCGATGATCGATTTGATACTCGTATTGAAGTATTCACAGATCCCCAAAAGTACGAGGACTACCTGGAAGCGAATGATGGAATTCAACAGCATTTTGTGCTAGATGGTTATATAGGCGGAGGATCGGGCCAGGGCAATGAGGATGATAACCACCTATACCACTTTGATGCTGATTTTAAACAGATTGATATATGGGTGGTTCCTTTGATTGTGGACAATCTATTCCAGCAGATGGAGGGACAGGCTGTAGGAAAAGGATATATAAGCGGTGATTTGGAAGATTTTGATTTCCATGGAGAGTTTAATGTGCAAAACGCTTTTATGAAACCTCGTTTTTTAAATACGAACTATTTTGTAAATGGTGGAGTTACGGTAGATCGGCAAGATGGTGTTATTCTCGATTCCCTTGATGTTATGGATACTAAAGGAGGATCGGGAACAGTTTGGGGTACTATAGACTTGAATGATTTTAATCCTTTGACATATTTGGATCTGACCTTTACAATGGATCAGCTGCAATTTTTGAACAGTAGTATGGATCCTGATGTGCCATTTTTTGGGAATATCTCAGGAACGGGTACACTACGACTCAGTGGGTCTAATGCTGATCTTTATTTGCGAACCAATAATCCCATGCAGGTAACAAGTGATTCGAGAGTTTCTATTCCTTTAATGGAAGAAACTGAACTAACTGAAACGGGGCGATTTATACAATTTGTGGATTCTTTTGAGGAACGTTTTGATTCCGGAACCCCCTCCGACGAGGAGGAAAGCAGCAGGGAGGAGGAGATAAGGAATAGCCTTGAAGATATGACTTTTAGTGAACGCTTTGATTTAGACCTGCAATTTAATACCTCTGAAGATATCGGTGTTAATCTGATTTTTGATCCCGTTACCGGGGAAGAATTGAATGCCCGCGGTTCAGGACAGATGCGGATATCCATGCAGAACCAGGAAGTACAGATGTTCGGCAGGTATGAAATAAATAGCGGAAATTATCAATTCGTAACAGGAGAGATTATCAGCAGAAGGCTCCAACTACGTCCCGGGGGAACGATTGTTTGGGAAGGCCCCCCGGATAATGCCCGGTTAGATATTAGTGCTGTTTATCGTGCACGTCCAAATATATCTACGCTTTCGGCCGAAAGTTCGGTAGATTCACAAAACCGAAATAATAGTCAGCAGGTCCCCATTGACCTTATAGTGGATATAACAGGCACATTGAATAGTGTAGAAAATAGTTATTATTTTGAGTTACCGAGCTCGCTGGATATTTCATCAAATTCCACATTATCCTACACCATAAATCAGATTAACCGGGATGAACAGCAAAAACTGCTGCAGGCAACCAGTATCTTGTTTACAGGACAATTTATTCCCACCCAGGGGGCAGGCGGTGCCACAACTTCATTAAGCCAAAATTTAACCCGTGGTTCAACGGTATTAAATCCGCTGCTTTCAAACCAAGTAATTAGTCCCTTGCTTTCTAACCAGATCAACGCGTTATTAAACAGCGATGTAAGCAGGCTGGATGTAGATTTCAATTTAAATGCCTATAACGAAGTTGATTTGGGAATTGCATTGAGTTTGTACAATGACCGCCTCATTTTAAGGAGAGAAGGCCAACTAACCGGTGGAAACTCACAAACGACTCTTGGAGACCGAATTGGGGACTTGAACGCAACATATCGGATTAATCGGCGTCTCTCGTTAACAGCCTTCCACCGGCAAAATCAGATTTTGAGTAACTTTGGCGCACAATCACAGGCGGGAGATGTAACTCCAAGCGTAGATGGTATAGGACTAGAAGCAATGTTTCAATTTAATACATGGAAAGAGCTTTTTGATAGAATTACTGGTACCTCTGATACTAGCTCTGCTCGAAAAGAGGAAGAGGAATCTTCAGTATCAGATATTGATACTGAATAGAAAATTTAAAATTTACAGTTTAAAAAATATTTAATGAGTAAAAGTAAAAGAGAAACATTTGAAGAGATTATTTTAGATATATTACAGAATAATCCTGAAGCACAAATTCCATTTGAAGCCTTGCAGAATATACTGCAGGTAGAAGGTGGTAAAGATAATCAGCGACTTAAGAGTGCTATAAACAGCCTGTATGATCGCAATTTAATTACCAAGCGTAGAGGGGGAGATATACAGCTTGCCTCGGGAAATGAAAAAAAGGCACGACCGAACAGTAATGTTGTAACTGGCAAGATTGATATTAGCCGTCGCGGAACGGGTTACTTGATAACCGAGGAATTTGACGAAGATGTTCGTATCACCTCAAAACACTTAGGTACAGCTTTACAGGATGATAAAGTAAAAGTAGAGCTTTTTAAACGTGGGAGGGGAAAGCGCCGTGAGGGTAAAATTATTGAAATTATTGAGAGAGGTCGTTCAATTTTTGTCGGAAAACTAAAGAAGCAGGGGAAACAGAATTATTTGATTGAGCCGGATGAAAAGTCAGCTCATATTGATTTCTTTGTTTTGCCCGAATATGTGAAGGATGCCCAACCTGGTGATAAAGTTATATTTGAACTGGAAGATTGGGTCCATCCCCGCTCCCTGCCGGAGGCTCGTATTGTCGAAATACTTGGGAAGGAAGGGACCAACGACGCCAATATCCTTTCTATTCTTGCTGAAAACCAAATTAAGGCTTCTTTCCCCGAGGAAGTAGAGGAGTATGCTGAAAATATTTCAACGGAGATCCCTGAGAAAGAGATTATGCAGCGCCATGACATCCGGGATAAAACTATTTTTACCATCGACCCAGATGATGCCAAGGATTTTGATGATGCTATCAGTATAGAAATATTGGATAACGGTAATTATTATCTTGGTGTACATATCGCCGATGTTACCCATTACATGCCGCGAAATACAATTTTGGATGAAGAGGCCTATAAACGGGGAACCAGTGTTTATCTGGTTGATCGGGTTATTCCCATGCTGCCAGAGAAATTAAGTAACGGGGTTTGCAGCCTCCGGCCCCGTGAAGACAAGTTGGCCTACAGTTGTTTTATGGAAATTGCGCCTAATGGAAAATTGGTTGACCATTCAATCGAAGAAACAGTCATTCATTCTAATCATCGGTTTACCTACGAGCAGGCACAAGAGGTTATTGATGGCAAGGAAAGTGAATTTTCCAAGGAAATGGGAATGGCAGCTAAACTGGCCCATATCCTTCTTGATAAGCGCTTCCGTGAAGGAAGTATAAATTTTGAGACTCCGGAACCTAAATTTGTTCTGGATGAAAACGGAAAGCCAATAGATGTAATTCTTAAAGAGCGCTTGTTTGCCCATCGACTGGTAGAGGAATGCATGCTGATGGCGAATCAGACCGTAGCCAAACACATAGACCAGCTCCGGGAAAGATCCAATAAAAAGACAACGAAGGATCTGTTTCCGTTCTTTTACCGAATTCATGACCAACCAGATTTGGATAAGCTTAAGAATATTGAAGATAATGTGAAGCCTTATGGCATAAATTTCCATATAGACAGCCCGACGGTAAGTTCAAAGGCATTAAATACGTTGCTGAAAGAAATTGAAGATACTCCACTTGAACTTACGGTTAATGATTTGATGCTACGGGCCATGGCTAAGGCAGAGTACCACCCCAATAATATTGGACACTTTGGATTAGGATTTGAAAACTATGCACACTTTACGAGTCCAATTCGTCGTTACCCTGATGTGGTTGTGCACCGCCTGCTTAAAAGTTATGCAGCGGGGCAACCCAGTTACAGCTATAATGAACTTAAAAAGATTGGATCTCATTGTAGTGAACAGGAACGGGCAGCGATCGATGCTGAACGCGACTCTATCAAGTTAAAACAGGTAGAGTATCTGAGCCAGCATCTGGGAGAAGAATTTCCCGGAGTTATTAGCGGTGTTATAGAAAATGGAATTTTTGTTGATTTGAAAGACATTCACTGCGAAGGGATGGTTCGGGTCAGCGATTTAAGTGATGATTACTATGTATATGATCAAAAACAACATCAATTGGTTGGTAGAAATCACGGAAAGAAGTATTTTCTTGGAAAAGAGATACGCGTAAAAGTTGTTCGGACCGATATAAAGTCCCGCCAAATTGATCTGGAACTTGTAGATGACGGCGAATAATATAATCTTTGAGTAAAAGCAAAGACATTTGGAATTATGAATAGATGTAAAAGTTTAGGACGAATCCTGATAGGATTCTTGATTTTTACGGTAGTAGCCGGTGCTGTAAATGAAGTGAACGCTCAGTATTTTTCTTTTGGAAAAAATCGTGTTCAATACGATGATTTTGACTGGAGATATATTCAGTCCGAACATTTTGATGTCTATTATTATTCTTCAGCTAACTACGATCTGGCTAATTTTACCTCAATTTCTCTGGAAGCTGCTTTAAGGCAGCTGCATGAGGAATTTGATCATCAAATTACGGATCGTATCCAAGTCATTATTTATGACTCTCATAATGATTTCGTTCAAACGAATGTAGTTCCCCTACCGACAAGTGCAGAAGGGATTGGCGGAGTAACGGATGCCTATAAGAATCGTATTACCATGCCCTTTAATGGCAACTTCAGGGAGTTTCGCAGTACTCTGCATCACGAGCTCGAACATGCGGTGGTAAATGATATGTTTTATGGGGGTAATGTCCAATCCCGGTTGAGTGGCAATGCCCTCCAGATTCCACTTTGGTTTAATGAAGGAATGGCAGAATATACTTCGCTGGGCTGGGATACTGAAACGGATATGTGGATTCGGGATGCTGTGATCAATGATTACTTACCCCCGATCCCGCGGCTGGGTGGTTACTTCGCGTATCGCGGGGGACAGTCGGTTTGGAATTACATTGTGGAAGAATATGGGCGCCAGAAAATTCCTGAGATAATGCAGACGATTAAGAGTCAGCGTAATGTGGAAACGGCCTTATCGAGTACTCTGGGTTATGATATTGAAGAACTTTCTGAACAATGGCGGAATTTTTATCGCAAGCGATACCTGCCTGAAGTAGCGAACAGGGAGGATATTGATAATTTTGGAGAGTTAGTTACTGAACGCGGAAAATTTGGCAGCTATAATACCAGTCCTTCTGTTTCTCCACAGGGCGATAAGATTGCCATGATCACCAATGCCCGTGGATATTTTGATGTGGTGGTTATCAGTGCATTGACAGGAGAAAAACTGAAAACGCTTATCAAAGGGGAGGATAATGTCAACTTTGAGGAGCTTAATATTTTAAACCCGAATTTAAGCTGGTCTCCCCAAGGAGATAAAATTGCCCTTTCTTCTAAGTCTAAGGGTAATGATAATTTGGCTATTGTGGATTATAATACAGGAAATGTACAGATGATCCAGTTCCCACGGTTAGATGCCATTGGTTCAGTAGCATGGTCACCGGATGGTAATAAAATTGCCTTTGACGGAAATATGGGACCCTTCCAGGATATATATGTCTATAACCTGCAGACAGAGGAATTTAATAATGTGACTAATGATGTTATTTCCGATATGAATCCCGCTTGGGGCGGAGATTCAGAAACAATCTATTTTGTGTCTAACCGTGGCGACCAAGTAGATTTGAACAGTATTAAAAACACGAGCCGGCTGTTGTTAACAGATGACATGTACAGTTCAGATATTTATTCGGTAAAAATGGGTAGTTCCAGAGCTCAGCGTTTAACTAACACTCCACAATGGGATGAAAAGCAACCGGTTACAACACAAGACGGCCAGCTCTTCTTTGTTTCCGATGAAAATGGTATTCCCAATGTATATCAGATGGATCTGGAGGATCGAACAACGACACCACTTACGGATTTGCAGACTGGAGTTATGCAAATGTCAGTCAGCTCTGATGGCAGCCGTCTGGCCGTAAATTCTGTTAACGAAGGATACTTGGACATTTTCTTAATTCGGTCCCCATTAGCCCGAGCGAAGGAGCAATCGCTTGAGCGAAATCAATGGGCCCAACGGCGAGCTTCGGAAACACAGGCGGAACGTGTGCCGGCTACCGGGTATGTACAGGAAAGACTTCGTACCTCATCACTTAGCGAGGTTCCACTTACCGAAGATGCTACCGACCAGCTTGTAGATCCAGAACCCAAAGAGGCAGTCGTGGATACAATAGCTCAAACTCAGCCAGATACGGTGGAAGCAGATACAACTCAGGAGCAAGCAGATCCCGAGAATATAGACTTTAGAAATTATGTGTTTGATTCTTCGGTAGAAGAAGATTCAGTATTTGCTGCCAAATATCTTGATGAATCAGTGTTCGATATTGAGGGCAATCAAACAGATGACGGACGGTATATTCCCCGGGAGTATCGCCTGAAATTTTCTACTGATCTGGTCTATGCCGGGGGAAGTTTTTCAACTTATTATGGGACTTATGGACTTACCCAGATCGTTTTTAGCGATCTCCTTGGGAATCATCAAATAGCATTTGGCAGTAATCTGAATTTAGATCTGCGCAACAGCAGCTACTTCCTGCAGTACGGGTATATGGAAAATCGGGCAAACTGGATGTTTAACTTTTTTCATAATGCCAGTAATTTCCAGGACTTTAGCGGCCGTTTATATCGATTCCGTTCGTATGGCGGAGCAGTTAATATGCAGTATCCAATTGATAAATTTCGACGGATCGATGTAGGAATATCTGCGGTAGGTTTAGCACAGGACTTCACTATTGCTTTTACCGATATCACCCGTAACGAGACTTCCTCATTTCTTTATCCACAGGTTACTTTTACCAGTGATAAAACATTGCCGGGGATGATTAGTCCTGTTGGAGGACACCGATATGCCGTTAGCCTGACCGCCAGCCCGCCGATTACCAGCGAAACGCTTCGCTTTGCTTCGATACTCGGAGATGCGCGAAAATATATTAATCTCGGATCAAGATATTCCCTGGCATTTCGCGGCTCGGGCGCAGCTTCTTTCGGGCGCGACTCTCAAACCTATTTTATGGGGGGAATGCTGGGCTGGATTAATCAAAAATGGTCGGGACGTTCCATACCCTTAGAACGTTTGGGCGATACCTTTTTTACCCTGCCAGCTCTCCCGCTGAGGGGA
>JBEPXF010000012.1:0-23463 GCA_041642075.1 Fodinibius sp. | reverse complement strand
TACCAAGTAAATGGACCAATTGGTACTGCATGGAATTGATATCCTGAAATTCATCTACTGCTAATACCTTACAACGGTTACGAAGCCTTGAAAGCCATTGGTTGTTCGATTTGAGTTCCTCGATAGTGCGATGAATGAGATCGGAGATATCTACAGCTCCTTGGTCCCAAAGATGTTCTCGGTAGGTGGTAATCTGGTCATGAAATCGCGGTTCTATATCTTTATCAAATTCTAAAAAGTCCGTCAACTGTTCAAAGAGCCTGTTGCGATCTGTTTTGCTTAAATTGGGGAAAAGTATCCGTAATGTCATCTTTCGGTTGGAGGCATCGTAGACTGTTGTAAGGTGGGGAAACTGCTCTTGTAACCATCGCCAGCACAAGGCGTGAAAAGTACCAGTGGATATGCTTTCAGCTTGTGGGCCGACACGATTGCGCAGCCGGTCGTTTATTTCATCAGCTGCTTTGATTGTAAAAGTTACGGCTGTAATCTCAGAAGGAACGTCGTTTTCTTTTATTTGTCGGGCTAGCCATTCAATGAGAGTATGGGTTTTGCCGGTTCCCGGACCGGCTTTTACCAATGTTGCTCCTTATTTAATTTAGGGGCATCGGCGGTTGTTGTTTCTTCCTCCTGTGCAGGCGCGATGTTAGATGTTTCAGAATTAGAGGACTCTGGTTGGTTTGTGCTCTGATTAGAAAAGAATCCCAGTTGTCCTCGTATCCGTTCAATTTCACCGTGCTCAAAAACATTGATAACTCCAAATACCCCGTCATAGCCCGGCTGGGGATGAACCTCATTATTACGGATGCGTTTGATGGCTTCCGCTAACACCGGTCCCGCTTTTTTACGGATATTTTCAATAGGGACCTCATGGAGCAGTGAAAATTCATTACCGAAGGTTGAAATAGTACGCCGAAATTTCTTTTGCACGGTTTTGGTATTGGGACCCACATCCAAAATTTCTCCTAAGACTTCAGGCAGGGGAATAATATATTGATAATCAGCTGCCCCGGTTGGCTGACGTGATTTATCCCGGTCGGCCAGCGCCTCTACGCGATGAAGTACGCCAACAGTTAGTGGTTTGCCACACTGGGGACAAATATTATTATGCTTCAGGCTATGTTGGGGCTCAAATGAGATATCACACTTTCTATGCCCGTCGTGATGATACTTGCCTTCTTGCGGATAGAATTCATAGGTGCCCATAAATCCATCACCCGTTTGGAAAGCGTTGAACATAGCATCATAGCTGAGCTCGGTATCCAAGAGATTGGCTTCACGGCCAAGCTTGGAGGGAGAGTGAGCATCGGAATTGGATATGAGCGTGAAACGGTCGAGGGCGCTAAGCTTCCAGTTCATAGCCGGGTCGGAAGAAAGCCCTGTTTCAACGGCAAAAAGGTGATCGGACAAATCGCGAAAGCAATTATCAATGCTATCGTAGCCTGCCTTGGATCCAAGGGTCGAAAACCATGGCGTCCAGATATGGGCAGGTACCAGATGAGCGCGCTCCGAGGTTTCCAGAACAATCTCCAACAGGTCGCGGGAGGGAAGACCCAGAATAGGACGCCCGTCGGCTTCTAAATTACCTATGGATGCGAGCTTGTGATTAAGACGCTCAACAGTATCCAGATCCGGAGCAAAGACCAGATTATGGTTTTTACGGACCCGATCTCCATATTTATAGATAGAACTGATTTCAGTTGTCAGGCAGAAACGAACATCAATATCTTTTGTCTGAATGCCCGGGATAGCTGGACCATCCGGCGGATCTTTTAGCGTAAAAAAACCGCTTCCGTCAGGCTGTAACTTTTCCTTGAGTTCGGAAAACCATTCCGGATGAGTAAAATCTCCGGTTCCAACCACATTGATACCTTTGATCTTTGCCCACTGGTATAGCGATTCAAGATTCAGATCTTTACTGGTAGCCCGGGAGAAATAAGAGTGAACATGAAGATCTGAAATGTATGGCATGGTTAAAAGGAATTTATAATTTTTCCGATCATTAACCGAAGATCAAAAACAGTCATTTGAAATACAACCTGTTGGAATCTGAGAGAGATCATTATAGTATATCATCACAATCATTCTATCTGTATATTATATCTTATTTTGTTTCTTAATAACGAACTCTTTAATTAATCAAAACAGGATAAAGGTTTATTATTATGGTTCTTCATCTTTCGGGATGATTTTTAAATAGGGATATGAAATATTTCAGATTTTTTGGTGTATCGATAATTTTGCTGTTAGGCTTGTCTTCAACATTGTGGGCACAGGATTTCGAAAAACGTCCACAGATTGAAGCGTACCAACTTGCTCCTTCAGATGAGATGGTTTTGGATGGACAAGTTGAAGAAGGCTTTTGGAATCGTGTGGATCCTGCAACGAATTTTCTTCAACAGGAGCCCAATGAAGGTGCCGCAGCTACCGAAAACACAGAGGTTCGCGTTGCCTATGATGAGGAATATCTTTATTTGGGTGTAATTTTGTATGATAGTAATCCATCCGAAATTAAAGCCAATCAAAAGCGACGTGATGCACGTATCGTAGCGGATGAGCGTTTTACCTGGATCTTTGATACATTTAATGATCAGCGAAGCGCCTATTTTCTAGAAATTAATCCAAACGGACTTAGGACTGATGGACTGATAAATACGGGTCAGGGAGGAGGTGTAAATCTCAATTGGGATGGAATTTGGGAAGCTCGAACGGTTATTAGTGATTTCGGTTGGTCTGCCGAGATAAAAATCCCTTTTCGGACCTTTAATTTCGATATAGAAAGCGACCGTTGGGGTATAAACTTTATGCGGGTCATTCGCCGAAAGAGTGAAACGGTTCTTTGGAGCGGTCATCGACGTAATCAGGGAATAAACCGACCCCAGAATGCGGGCGTGCTTACCGGATTAACGGGGATGTCCCAGGGCTTAGGTCTTGAAATTGTGCCTTTTGGTATTATAAAGGGAACTGAGCCTGCGAATACGAACGGAGATAACGTAAATAGTACTGTCGATGGTGGAATGGACGTCAATTACAGTATTACCCCAAGTTTGAAAGCCTCTGTGACTTTTAATACCGATTTTGCTGAAGCAGAAGTGGATCAGCGTCAGGTTAATTTAACCCGATTCCCTTTGCAATTTCCGGAGCAAAGAGACTTTTTTTTGGAGGGAAGCAATATTTATGAGTTCGCACCCGGTAGCAGAGTGAATCCCTACTTTAGCCGTAGAATTGGTCTGCAGGATGGGAATCCCATCCCTATAACATATGGTGCGCGTTTACTGGGTAATGCCGGAGATTATAATTTGGCTATGCTACATGTGCGCACGGGTGAAAGTGGAGAGGTTAATCCCGAAAACTTTTCTATGGCCAGGGTGAAGCGAAATATTGGTTCTGAAAGCACAGTAGGAGTAATTTATACGCGTCGATCAACGCAAAATGCTGCAGAGCAATCTCCTGCATTGCAAGACAGACATACTTTTGGAGGAGATATGGAATTAGGGACTTCCAGTTTTATGGGTGACAAAAACTTGCAGTTTCAGGCGTTTCTTGTAGTTCACAACTCGTTTTTTGCATCTATTGATACCACAAGTATATGGGACCGGTCATCCCGGGGATTACGCATTAACTATCCCAATCAGCCTTGGTCGGCCCATGTATCATACCGGGAGTTTGGAAATGCTTTTGATCCGGCAGTTGGATTTACCCCGCGTAATGCTTTCCGCCGATTGCAGCCCTCTATAGACTATGCTCCTCAATTCAGTAACAGTGATATTGTTCAACAAATTGAGTGGGGCATTCGATTTGAACATCTAACCGATCTTGACTTTAATCTGCTTACGCAGGACTTGACCTTCACTTTGTTTGATATCGGATTTATGAGTAATGATGAGCTATCATTTAGTATTACGAGAAATTTCGAGCGACTGCAGAATCCCTTTGATATAAAGCGGGACGGGTCCATTATTGTACCTGAACAGGAGTATATAAACTGGTATACCGAAACGACGTTAGAAACAGCCTCTTATCGTAAGATTTCTGCAGAACTGAGTTTTGAGGCTGGTGGATTCTGGTCCGGTAACCGCAAGGAGTATGCTGCAGAGATTACGCTGCGCCCCTATCCGGGAATTGAACTTTCTCCGGAATATATTAGAACGAACGTAAATCTTGCAGAGGGCAATTTTACGACAGATTTGCTGCGATTTGAAGCAAATCTTGATTTTACAACATCACTTTTCTTAACTACAAACGTTCAATTCGATAATCTTAGCAGTCGATTAGGTATGAATAATCGCTTGCAGTGGATTATGACTCCGGGCTCAGACTTATATTTAGTGTATAGTCAAAACTGGTTGGATGAACTCTCCGGCTTGCGTACTATTGAACGGAGTGGTGCACTGAAGGTAAGCTACACACACCGGTTTTAAATGTCGGGCTATTTAGGAAGTAAAGACTCAAAAATATCTGTCCTATCAATTTTGATTTATTTTTACTGTATTCTTGTTTCCTGATTGTCGAACGATTGTTTCATTATTGTTACCGTTTTGCTTAATGCTAACTCGGTTTGAATCTCCATTCTGGTCGGTGTTAATACTATTGTTTTGCCCCAACTGTGAACTTATAATCCAATTGTTATATCCAGTCTGCAGTATGCTATTGATATTGATCATATTGGTTAAGTTCCCAATTGTGTTTCCTGAGAAATTATTCTGGTATACTGTATTAAATGAACCGTTCTGGGTGACAACTAAAGAATTGTTATTTCCATTGAGAATATTTTGAACGGCAGTGTTTTGATTCCCAATTGAGCGAATTATTAAATCCGACATGCAGGAGTTAAGTATAAAATGACCTGCATAATTAGAGTATCCAACCTGGATAACTGCTTGATTATTGAGCAGACTGTTGGTTTTTAACTGTTTATATTTGTTATTGGGACCTACGTTGCTATAGGCAGGTTTGTTTTTCTTGCTGATACCCAAGGTCAGGGTGTCTGTTGTATCTTTACCAGAAGCTTTATGATTCGCATCTATAAAGGCAGTGATTTGTTCTTTTAACGATAAGTCATTCTTGAGATTGAATAGTCGAAAAGGAGAGGAGCTAACACCCAGAGAATCCGATTTGGATATTGCATTAGCCAAAGACGCATTCTGACTTTCCAGGTTATTAAAATTCAGGAAAATCAGTCCGCTGACAAGCAAAAGAGTCAGAAGCCAGGGTATACGATATTTTTTTACGATTTTCTTCATACAGTCTGGTCTGATATTCGATCGTAATAATCCCTTTGATCTCCAGTTTTATTATGTAATTAGTTAGAAGTAAATGTGCCACTTACGGTCACAGAATCAATAGTGGACTGTCGGACATACTTTTTAAATTCTGCAATATCTTTTTCTCCTGCAGCCAGTGTAGTGTCACGTTCTTCCCAGGAAAATGTTTCACCTGAAGTATGTATGTCGAAGTAAACTTCATATTGATTTATATTGATATTATCGCTGGTATTTTCTACTTCGTATTGTACTTCAGCAAAAGTACTGTCATTACTTGAGGTTTCGGCCCATGTCGTTACCTGGGCTGAAAGATACTTTTCCCCGTTTCCACTTTCCGGATCCAAATAAATTTGGGCTGTTGCTGCTTTGTTTTCATTTACCCGAACACTTACGCTTGAAGATTTAAAATCTGATTTTTTTGCGGACACAGAATACTGTCCAGTGGGGACTTCATTAAGTTCAAAAGTACCATCCTCATTTGTGGTGATGGAGTTTGTAGCGGGGTTAGTTGTTATATTGGCTCCCCGGATGGCTTCCTCCGTTTCGCTGTTTAGAACCTGTCCCTCAATACTGCCAAACAATTCCGGGGAAACTGTTTCTTTGGAACAACCCATAAAGGTGGCGATGCAAATAATATATGTCAGTAAATATCTAATACTCATAAAACAGTAATGTATGTATGTTTTAATTGTTTCTTATAATAACGGGAAGATTGCGTCGGTTAGATTGTATATCGAATGCCGGCGTAGTGCTGTTTTGCGGGGTTAGGCTAAATCTATTACCAAACTGTTCGGCACTATATTCTATATCATTTCCTTCAAAGAGGAATATGGCTCCGCGATTTTCACCCTGCTGCGTAAATTCGAAGGCGTTATTATCTCCTGTCATGTTAATTACAGAAAGCAAAGAATTACCTTGCTGGGTGGATTTTGCATAGTTATTGTCGCCCTTCATGTTGATAATACCAGTATTGGCATTTCCATACTGTTCAAGAATAGCTTCGTTACTGTTCCCGTGTTGATTGACAACGGCTCGGTTATTGGTGTTAAAGTCTATGTCCGATTCGTTAAGCATATCCATTAAGCCACCCAAAGCATACTTTATGCTGAACTCTTTGACTGCACTATTATGGTCTATGCCAGGGTTTTCAACCTGGTTGACAAATGCTTCGCTGTCTTGGGCGAAAATGGAACCTGTACCCAAAAGACAAAATGCGATCAGTACCAGTAGTAGTTTGTAAATTTTCATAATAACCTCCTTATAATTTGATTAGACAGTTCCATAAAAATTATAATCCAATGGAAACGCCTGTGGATATATTCCACTGTTGATCGTGTATAGATCCCCGGGTTACTCCGTCAATACCGTCCTGGATCAGGTAGCGATAATTAAATCCGATGCGGAGCCCGATATTTTCAGAGAGCCGGTAATCCAGCCCCGCCTCGGCGTTTGCCGAGGGGAAGAATGCGTTATTCGTAAAGTCTGGCTGCTGGTCGTACATTAAAACTCCACCACCCAGTCCAATATATGGTGAAAGTGTATAGTCTGGTGTTAAATACTTATTGAAGGAAAGATCGATGTTTGTATAAGGTTCCGAGAAAACATTCTGTGCCCCTATTTGAGACCGGTGTCCACTGAGTTTAAGTGAATTAGCGGGATTAAAGAAGTATTCGCCATGCAACGAAATACCTCCCGCATTTTTTGATACCGGATAGCTGCCGATATGGCTTCCAAAAATCAAGTTGGTGGAAAGGTTTAAACCTGAACGTAGGTTACTATTTTCAGTCATACCAAAATAATTGGTTTCAGCCCGCTGCTTCCATTCCTTCACTTGTTCAAAATTCTCTTTATACTGCAAGTATTCGGTGCTGTCTTCGGGACTCCATAATCCATCTTCAACTCCTTCCACTACTAGTGTTTTTACAGCCTCGTCAATAGCTTCAGTTACCGCCATCACGGGAGGCTCGTTATAGGTAAAACCGGCCTCGGCTTCCAAAAGACGATTGGTATCTACATAGCGGAATGCTCCGCTTTCTAGCTGTTGAGAGATGATCGATTTGGTAGTATGGACGGTTTTTAAAATGCGACCGTTCTGTGTAGAAACGGCGCGCAGGTATATAGTCACCTGGTCTTTTCGGTATTGTCCGGAGCCTCCGGTACCTAAGAATCGAACTCCGCCACCGCCGGTAATGACATTGGTATCGTAACCAATAATCCCCCCTTCAAGCAGTACTCCTCCGAAAAGAAGGGGAGGGAGCTGCCCGCTCTGGTTATTCTGTTGGCGGGTTTTGCTGATAATTTCGCGTTCATTGAGCAGGTTCGAAATACCTTCACGTTCAATAGCAGTAAACCAACCAGAGTCTTCCATCGACTTGATAAGTATAGAAGTAGCTCCCTGTGTTACAGCTGTCGACCAACTGGCTCCTCTATCTGAGGGCTTATACTGTCCTGTCTGATCCCGAAAGCGATAGATGGCAGCCACCACCTTATCCTGAGGGGCCGGCATATCGGTAAGAGATTTATGTACTTTGCTGTTGATTCCCGGTTTTACGCGCTCAGTCTCCAGCGGCTGAAGGGAAGAGGCACAGCCTACCAGTAAAAGTAAGCAGAAGGATAATGGTATTGATACTATTTTATGCATTCAAAGGGTGCTGTTCATTTTAATTTTAATGCGTAATGAAGCTAAAAAGCTAAAGAGAAAACCAGAGGAGACAGATTCAAGCCGCCCCGGTCGGTTAAGTAATATACTTGCTATATTAGTTTTGTGTGATGGTAGTGGAATTATTATGACCAATTTGGTCAACCGTAGCAACGTTGTTGTCAGAGTACTGGTAAATAGAGGCATCACTGTTTTCAGACAGCATGTTATTTCCAACGCCCTGATTGACTATCGCGTTATTAAAGTCTCCATTCTGCAATATGTATCCGGTATTGTTAAATGCAGAGCCGCCATTAATACCTTGGTTTATCCGTACTCCGTCACCGGTTGTACCGTTGCCATTTCCTTCTTGGATAATGGTGCCTGTATTACCTTCAGCTGTTCCTGCTCCTGAACCAGGTCCGGCGGTTGCAACATTGGATCCTTGTAGTATAGTTGTTGAGTTATTATTGTCACCCTGCTGATTTATTATTGCAGTATTGTCAATAGATGATGAGTTTCCTCCGAAACCTTGTAATACAGAACTCCAGTTACCAGAACCGTTCTGGGAAATCGAAGCGTTGACATCTGTTGCAGAACCAACCTGAGCTTGGCGAATTGATCCTGTATTTCCAGATTCATTTTGTGAGATATTTGCTACTACATTTTCTGCGGTACCTAGCACTCCCTGGAAAATATCTGCAAATCCATTGGAGCCGGACTGGGTTACGAAAGCCTCAGAGTTTATGGAGGTTCCTTCGTTTATACCCTGTCCAATATAGGCTGTGAAGTTACCATTTTGGTCTATTTCTGCCGTATTGTTTTCAGCAGTACCATCTTCATCAGCTGCCGGATAGAATACAAATCCCGATCCCTGTAAAAGGTGTGCATCGCTATTGCCAACTTGGGTAACGGTGGCGTCATTACCATCTCCATTCTGGATTGTTTCCGCACTGTTTTGCGCATAGGCCATTGAACCGGTAAATACCAGCACAAAGAGTAATGTGGTTAATTTTTTCATAATGATACTCAATAATTACATAGTTTACATAAAAACCGGAGGGGATCTCTCATTCCTCCGGTAATTTTTAATTATTAGTTTTGGGAAACGGTAGCCATATTGCCACTTCCGTCCTGAGTGATATCAGCAGTATTGCCCCAGCCAAGCTGAGAAACTGCTGCGGTATTCCCAGCAGCTTCGTAAGCACCATCCTGATCAATATTCAGAGTATGTCCTCCATCACCTGCCTGCAGGGCATAACTGCCGCTTCCGGACAGGCCGGTAACAGAATGTCCGTCACCAAGCTGGTTAATATCCGCACTAGAACCATCTGTACCGTTTTGTTTCAGATAGATGTCGGAATCACCATCTTGCCTGATGTAGCCATCATTCGCTCCTTCATCTTGTAGGATCTGTGCAAATGCTCCATCCCGCTGCTTAATATTAACCCAGTCGGAGCCATACTGTTCAATACGGAGTTCACTTCCAAGGCGTCGTACTCCTGAGGAGCCTAACTCCAGTGTACCTTGTTGTTCAACATAGAGCTCGCTGTCATCTTGATAGGCTTTACTTGCTTCACCATCAAGGCCGAGAACAGCATGCCTTTCACCATAATCCTGGTTGATTTCAGCAACCGAATTATTGACTTGTTCAAGAGCAACATAGTCTCGTCCAGTCTGATTTATCGTTGCCTGGCTGCCATTAGCTTGGTCTAATAAGACATTATTGGTATATGCACTAGGTCCAAACGGGCTAACTCCGGGACTATCTCCATGTTGTGTGATATCAGCGTTGTTATTTCCCTGTACCTGAGTTATAGTTGTGTTGTTTGATCCTTTGTTACCGTCTTGCTCAACCATAGCATTATTACTGTCTCCGCTCTGGGAAACAGACGCATCGTGCTGTGCAAATGCCATGGAACTGGCAAATACCAGCACAAAGAGTAATGTGGTTAATTTCTTCATAATTAATAATCCTTTATTAAATAATTATATAGGATAGTGATCAGGAGAAGGGGAACTCCCCTCCTCACAGATCATTTATTTATATTCGGTTAATTCTGAGTAATTGTCGCTGAATTCCAATTTCCAGTTACATTTACTGAAGCTGAATTTGAATCCATTGTCTGAGTAACGTCAACACCATTATCATCACCGGATATATCAACCATTGCAGTATTATAAGCGGCATTATTCCCAAGCTGAGATAACGTTACACCATTCTCATTACCAGTAATTGTTACATCACCAGATCCAGTCTCTTGCTCCATCCCCACTTCGTTATCACTACCAACGATATCTAGGAAAAACTCATTTTTATTTTTTTGTGCTTCACCACGGAGCGAGTAGAGTGTGTTATCATCACCCTCCATATAAACTTCTAAGACTCCGCCTGGCTGATTTTGATAAAAGGCACTTGACTCTGACGTTCCTTCCACACTGTTTCCATCACCTATTTGTGTAATGGTTGCATGACTTTCGGGTGGAAAACCATAAAATGCTCTTTGTTTTAGGTTCACGTTGTTTTCGTCACCTTGTTGCGAAATATTAGCAGAGGCATCACCTCCGGATCCACCATCTGTTTGATCTACATATGCTGTGTTGGTTGATCCAATCTGCTCGATCTCAGCTTCATGGTCGTCTCCAACTTGGTCGACTGTAGCATCATTATTCTGTGCAATTGCCATTGAGCTGGCAAATACCAGAACAAATAAAAGTGTTGTTAACTTCTTCATAATAGTTATCCTCTTGTTTTATTTGTGTTAGCTTGATTAAGCTATTCCGATTATTCGGATTCAGGCCTGGAAATTATTTCCGGCCCAGTAAGGAGAACAACATTAAAGAGGACCTTCCGTTGAACAACTATTAAAGAGTTTGTACCTTACTTTAATACATTTATCCAACGGGTGGCGTCAGAAGTTTCCCTAACTTCTGCTGGCAGTAATTGTCAGCAGAAAGTTCTCTGGCGCTGCCCTCTTTTTTTGTCTCATCTCCTATATTCTTAGTGCAATTTTGTGTTTTTAATTTATTAATTCTCGTTACTAAACTAATTGTCCCCAGAAAATCCTGTCGGTATCGTAATACTTGTTGATTCGCCTGATAGAATGTTTTGAATATCTATGCTTACACCATCGGGACCGGGATTGACATTTATATTAAATTCTCCGAATTCATAAGTGTTTTGTTCATCAAGGTTGATGCTTTCATCACCAAAACGGTCTCCAATAATTTGTCGCGTGAGTTGTGACAACACTTGCCGCTGCAGTGATTGCTCAAAATTAGCCAGGGGATCACGGCTGAAACCCGAACCGCTATCCTGAAATTTGTTCTGCTGATTAGCGGAATTCATCATCCAGCTGTAGTTAGCATACGTTCCGCCAAAGGCCGGGTTTTTGGGCTGATACACAAAATCCTGAGCGGCAGCTGAAAGTGACATGCCCAATATCATAATACTCGAAAGAATAAATGCAAATATTAATTTGTTGCAGTTCATAGTCTTGTTTCCTCACTTTTTTGTATTAATAGCCCAGCATTGAATTTGCCGAAGATTGTTGCCGCAATAAGCTGCGATAGCAAACTGCCACAGCATGTTTAGCAACTTTTTCTGTGTAAGCATATTTGGGCTGCAGTCGATTCTGAAATATCTTCTCGTTGTCAATACTAATTGTAATCATGGTCCCCCGGGAAGGTGTGGGTTGCTCCGAAATGGTAATCATGAAATTTTTTGCTTCAGAGGGAGGTTCCCAGTGGCGATAAAAAACGTTATAAAAGTCGGTACCCATTTTACTGCGGGTTTCATCCAGTACCATGCCGTCAATGGAGATTGTCGAACTTTGGTTGGATGATTCTGTTTGTTGTTTGTTTTTTTTCCGTCGTTCTTGTTCAATTACCTTCTTAAAGGCCTCCCGAAATTCATTTAGTTTGTCATTATCTGGATTTTCCTTCTTCACAACTTTTTCTTGTTCCTCTTTTTTCAAGCGATCACTATTGTCAACAAGGGATGTGTCTCGAATGGTTACTATTTTTGCAGGAATATCCAGTTTTTGGCCAATATAAATGACATCGGGGCTTTCAATCTTATCCGTGTTGGCTTTGTAGATTTGTTCCCAATAGTTGGGATTGCCAAAATCTACCGCAATGCTGATCAGGTAATCTCCATCTTTAACGGTGTACTGGTAGGGCGCACTTTTATCCTGGCCTTGAGCACAAAGCGTTGTGCTGAAAAGAATGGTAGCAACAAAAGATATAATTATACTAGTTTTTAACCCCATAAATGAACACCAACTAAACGGCTTTTTAGCCTGCTTATTTTTATCTCTCAAGAGTTAGATATATTAGCAATTAGTCAATGAGTAAATCCAACGTACAACGGTTAATTGCTCTCTTTGCTGCTAAACCCTGTTTTGGTTTTGATGATATCTATCTCTATTGCGTTTAAATTATGGGACTATTTTATTTTAACTTCAAGCAGATTAAAGGATTTTAATTAATTTAAGAAGGAGGGATAGTTGAACATAAATTATGTTTATGAATGTAATATATCTGAAGGTATTAGTTTAAAGATCAGTGGTTCTTAGATTTGTGAGCAGGCAGTATGCAGCAATGCATAAGCTAATTAAGTAAAAATGGAAGAGTATTAATTTCTTATAGGGGAATTTTGAGTGATCTCCGAAAGCAAATATTCATAGTTTTATTTCAATCTCTACTTTGATATAATCAAGGCTGTATTCACAAACGTAACTGATTATTATTTTAAATCCACCAATTTTATGAAGCTATTGATACAAAAAAAGCTTTTGCAAGTTCAGATCACAAATGAGGCAATTATATGACACACGGTACACACGATGCAGTTGAAGACCCAAGAAATGAGGATGTGCTGATTTATGTCAATGGGGAGCTGGTACCTCGGAAAGAGGCCAAAATATCGGTATTCGACAGCGGTTACCTGGTAGGGGATGGCGTTTGGGAAGCCGTCCGCCTTCATAAAGGAGTGCTGGTTTTCCTGGATCAGCACCTCGATCGCCTTTGGAAATCCGCGGCAACGGTAGGTATGGATCTGAAAATGAGCCGGGAGGAACTGGTTGATAAAATATGGCGCACGCTGGATGCCAATGATATGAATGACAATGTACATGTTCGTTTTATGCTTACCCGGGGTATCAAGAAGACGCCTTCGCAGGATCCCCGGCTTACCATCAGTGGACCCAATCTCGTTATCATAGCTGAATACAAGGTCGCTTCCAAAGAGACCAAAGAAAAGGGGATTACACTCTTTACCAGTACTATCCGACGCGGTTCTCCCGACTATCTCGACCCCCGGCTCAATTGTCATAGTAAAATCCACGAGGTGCAGGCGCTGGTTCAGGCTCTTGAAGCCGGTGCCGATGAGGCCCTGATGCTTGATATAAATGGATTTGTATCGACCTGTAATGCCACCAATTTTTTTATGGTAACCGATGGGGAAGTGTGGACCTCCACTGGCCAATACTGCATGAATGGAATTACAAGGGGAAATATCATTCGCCTTTGTAAGGAAAATGGTATTCCCTGCTGGCAAAAAAACTTCTCGCTTTTTGATGTTTACGGGGCCGATGAAGCGTTTGTTACCGGTACGTTCGGAGGGGTAACACCGGTCACAGAAGTGGACGGACGAACCATCGGAAAGGGGGAGTATGGAGAGATCTCCCGAAAGCTGAGCTCGCTCTATGAGCAGCTCATTGAATCAGAAGTTCAACGAATTAATAACGGCTAATTGGAGAAGGACAATACCAAACGAATTTGCCTGTGGTCGGGTCCCCGTAATATTTCCACTGCGCTGATGTACTCCTTTGGCCAGCGAGAAGATACCAGCGTTTTTGATGAACCGCTATATGGGTACTATCTGAGCCAGACCGATGCGGATGAATATCATCCGGGTGCAGAGGAGGTGCTGGAAAGTATGGAAAGCAACGGACAGAAAGTAGTCGACTGGATGATGGGGCCACACGACAAACCAGTGGTCTTTTTTAAACAGATGACTCATCATCTTGTCAATTTAGACCATTCATTCCTGGATAAAACCATCAATATCATTCTAACTCGCGACCCGAAGGAGATGCTTCCCTCATATGCGAATAAGGTAGAGAAGCCCTCAATGCGGGATGTTGGATATGCCCAGCATTTAGATCTGTTGCAATATCTGCAGGCGAGAGATAGTGAATTCGTGGTATTGACTTCCAAGGCGGTACTGATCGATCCCCCGCGAACTTTGCGAAAACTGTGTAATTCCATCGGCATCTCCTTTGATGAAGCAATGTTGAGCTGGGAGAAAGGGCCCCGCCCGGAGGATGGCATATGGGCAAAATATTGGTATCAGAATGTTCATCAATCCACTGGTTTTAAACCCTATCAACCTAAAACCGAGCCATTCCCGGAAGAGTTAAAGCCGTTACTTGAGAAGTGCCGGCCTATTTATGAAAAACTTGCCGAATATGTTATTTAGTTATCGTTATGTCCAATGACAGGGTTTTCCATTGTGCTAAAGAAATCGTTCATGATTCCATATATATGAAAGTTCTCCCATATAGTAATGGTTCGATCATTATTAGGGCGTTTCACCCATTCATTGTCAATTAATATGGGGGCGGATATTTCTTTTGAATCGGCCCAATCTGGATTTTTAACAATTGCTACGGCAGCCATGTCAAATAACGGTCGTGACGGTGGATCTCCCCCCATGTTATAATTCTCAAATAAATTTACAGAGTAGTCACCAAAGGTTGAAAAAGTACCCTGATGCCGCCCTTCCACAGGTTCAGCAATTTCAGGTCCCTGGCCAGGCATTCTGTTTACTATTTGAGCTTTCGTAACTTTGACCGCATCCGTTCCGGAGGGTTTACCATAACGAACAGTGACCATTTCGAAGGGGATATCTGAATTCAACAGATAATTCATGGCCGTAGTATCGGCATTTTGATTGTGTTCTCCTGGTTCCGGGTAGTTGGAACCAAGCCAGACAAGACGGGCGTGAGAGGCGATAGCTGGTTCTTTTTTCAAAGCCAGAGCAATATTGGTCAGTTTCCCGACAGCTAACAGGATAAGTTCATCTTCTTTGGTAGCCATAGCCCTCTCAATGATAAAATTGACTGCAGGTGCTCCCTCAAAATCAGTTTGTTCCAGTTGATCCTTAATCTCGCGAAAGGTGTCATTCGCTCCCTTTTTTAATGGTACCTGTTCATAAGAGTTGCAGAGCTTTAAAATACGCTCAGCTTCCGCATAATCTAAATTGACATCCGGTTCCTTTGTTGAATTAACGGTTACGCCTTCAACATTAAAGGTATCTCCATTGAACAACAGGTAGGCCAGGGCATGCTGATCATCGATCTCATTATTTGTGTCCGTATCAAATAAGACCCGTATTTTTGATGGGTCAGGAGACGGATTCTCACCATCCTGCAGATCATCAGCTTTAGAATTACAGCTATAGAAAGCAAATGAAAAAAGAATCAATGAAATGAATGGTAGCGCTTTTTTAATTATGTATTCATACATAAATATTGGTCTGCGGTTTTTACCTGTTTTCAATAGTAAAATACGTTCATTATAAGGGCTTGATACGGATATTTTTCCATGAAACCGAGTAGGGCCCTTCATCTTCACTAATTCCATGAACCTGAAGACCGATAAATCCTCGTGGATGGCTCATGTATATCTCTTCATGCCACAAATCCGTTATTTTTTGGCCATTTATCCATACTTGGATACGGGGTCCTTCGGCGATCACTTTGTATTGGTTCCATTCCCCGTCTCGGAAAGCATCGTGATAAACGCGATCTTCTTCTCCTACCAGCCATCCCCCGGTCCCCCCTTCACCATAAATGTATCCCGATTCCGGACTGTTGGAACTGCTGGCTTCGATTTCAACCTGCGGACCATTGACCCGGCCGTATGCTTCGTCCCCTTCGGCTTTCCGAGTTCCAGAACGAATTTGAACGCCTGAATTGAGTTCTTCGTCATGGAGAAAGACCTCAAAAGATAGTTCAAAATCACCGAATTCATTAAAAGTACAGAGAAAGGAGTTGGGGCTGCCGACATCGGTAGTGCCTCGGATCGCTCCGTCCACAACCTCATACGATGCTGTACCATTTTTCTGAACCCATCCGTTTAGCGTTTCTCCGTCAAAAAGTGATATCCAGTCACTGTTTTCTGTTTTTTCAGAAGAGTTTAATACAAAAGCCCCGAGCAGTAGCAGCAACAGAGAGAGTGAAATAAAAACTGTCAAGTGTCTATACATATTATCTTCTTATTTTTTTGTCTATCAGTTGTTGGTAGAGGTATCGTTAGCATATCCTCGCATATTGAGAATCTCGACCGGCATTTATCCCAAGATGTCAGTCAATCTATTTATCCCACTCTTGATATGCAAACTTCCCGGAATTAAGTATTTAAGCTTGTAGATAAGTTTGAACTGCAAAGGCAGCTAGTAAATAAGGTTTGACCCCTTTTAATCTGTTTGGAATTTTTTTTATATGTATATCACATTTTGCTTTTTGGGACCTTTTGCAGAGCTAATCAGTAATCCCTGCTCTCCAGCCATCGCCTTTTTTCTTGAATGTCCACATCAAATCCAACCTTTGGTTACCACTCGAGTATTTCCCGGCTTTATCCACCGGAAAACGATTTCGGGATGCCGATGTCCATGCGAACCAGATTTTCGGTAGATATCTGTCGCAATAGATATTTTTTGTTTTAATACTCATATCAAACTTTTATCAGGCGAAAGCTGGTAGATATCTTTCTGCCGGACCATCAGGTGTTAGAGGATTAACCTCAGACAGGGTTCTATCAGATAAATTGGTAACCATCTGCTAAGTTGATCGTCCAACAGTTGTAGGAATTATTACAATTGAAGTCAGATGGCTCAACTTACACATTGATGAGGCAGATCCTTCGGCAATGAGTTCCGAAAATATAATCCCGGTAATTTCACCGGATTTTGCGTGTATAGAACTTTCTCAGGGGTTTATGGATGATATTTATATGGTAGGCAGGAGTTTTAGCAGTAAAACACACAATGTTATTAGTTGAATAAGTACATAAGATTATGATCATTTTTAAAAAAATATTATTCCTGTTGTTTATCGGGGGCGTGCTCTTGCTGAGTTTGACTGGAACGCTATTCGCTCAACAGCAAAATTTGAATACCGTACTTGAGAAAGCACAGAAATACGGTATTAAGAAACCTACACTAACCGAACTTCAACAACGAGCACAAGTTCAGGGACTAAACGATGAGCAGTTAATTGAATTGATACAACCGGCTATAGACATGGCAGGGCAAGGTCTGTCGCCGAACTTTGCGCTTGAAAAAGCAATGGAGGGCCTTTCAAAAAACATACCTGCCTCGAGTATTATTCCCCTATTGCAACGTATTGATCAGACAGCAGCTGAAGCCGCACAAATTGTTAATGCGTGGCTGAAAAAGCCCGGGGTAAAGAAAATGGTTGTTAATTCTTGGGACGGTATGTCAGAAGAAGAGTTTCGTAACGAATTGATCAGGGTCACAGCTAAGGCACTAAATAAAAATATCAGCGAGGAGACTGTAAATGAAATTTTTGAAGAAATGGAAGATGAAAGGGTACTTGTAAAGACAAGTCCGTCCGATATCGTAGCAGCAATGGGTGTGTTATCGAATATGTCCCAGGGAGTAGATCAGTCACAGTCTGCGAAGTTTGTGGTACAAGCATTAAAGGGAGGATTTACAGCGAATGAATTAAAGGATTTGCCTTTCAAAATGAGTATGGCCCAGCAGAGGGGCGAGTTGCCGGCGGCATCTGTTATTGAAAGCGTCTCTGAGCAATTAAATGGTGGGGTACCTGCCAAGAAAATACTTCAGAATCTTTTTGCCGGTGAGCTACCGGGTAGTATTCCAAAAGGACTGAAAAATCGATCGGATAGAGGGAGCCAGGGGAATAGTGGGAACTAAGGAAATACCGGCAATGATCGGCTTTGGTTTTACAAGTCTATTTGTTTTCGAGTAAGTATACTTATTAAAAGGTGGGTTATCAGGGTGAAGTTATCATATTAAGCAATGGTAACCTTAAGTCAAGGTAATAGTGAGAATGATAAGTTTGGGGTCAGTAAACAGTATATAAAGTATTTGGATTAGAATTATAGAAAGTATTTGGTAACTATTTCTCTTTTCGGTCGTCACATGAACAGGAAAAAGAAACAGAATGAGAATGAAGTTCGAATAAATTATCATCTAATGACTAATAATATGTTACTTAAAAAAATAACTTATATCCCATTTGCACTTTTAATAGGTATATCAATTCTATTTATCGGTTGTGGTACAGATTCCGGAGGAAGTGGAACAGGTACAATGACCGTTGAGATGACAGATGCCCCGATTGATTCTGCTGATGCTGTAAACGTATACATCGAACGCGTGGAAGTTAACCGCGAAGGCGAATCTGATGGCTGGGTTACGTTAAACGAGCCACAACAAGAATATAATTTGCTGGAGCTGACAAACGGTGCTACAACTGTTATAGGCAGCGACGAACTTGAAGCTGGTACCTATCCGCAAATTCGATTGATTCTAAGTAATGATGGACACAGTGTCGAAGTTAATGGAAATGTTCATGATATGTTTATACCCAGCGGAGCGCAAACGGGTATAAAGCTCAATATTAATGCGGAAATTGAACAAGACATCGAATATGTCTTGTTGCTGGATTTTGATGCCAGCCGATCTGTTGTAAAAGCCGGTCAGAATGACCAGCGTCCGTATATATTGAAACCCGTGATAAAGGCGACGGAAAAAGCAATTACCGGAAATATTGAAGGTACAGCCAATCCCGCTGATGCTAAACCTGTAGTATATGCGATTGCAAACTCCGATACTCTTGCATCAACAGTAGCAGACACATCGGATGGTTATTTCAAACTTATCGGTTTAGAAGAGGGCACGTATGATGTTTCAGTTAACCCTCGTAATGATGATTACAGTGAAGAAACGGTTTCTGATGTGGATGTAACCGTTGAAGAGACAAATGATATCGGAACTGTCGACTTATCACAGAACTAATGTTAATGTTATAGTTCTGTCGATCGTCTCCTATAGGCTCGCACTTTTGAAAAGTGCGAGCCTATTTTATTTTTTTAGACTGTACGATAGATCTTAGATTTCATACCATTCATGTTTTCCATGCGGACGGATTGACAACCGTAACTACTTATATCGATTTCTATCAAATGGAATGATCCATCAGTAAAAATGGGTTACAACACCCGATATTCTGAATTCAAATATTAAAACGTTGATACCTTATTATTATGAAGATTGTTATTTCACCTGCAAAATCACTGGACTATGAGAGCGAACTGCCCACAGATAAAGCCACGCAGCCGCGGTTTCTGGATGAAGCCGAAACACTGAATAATAAACTGATTGATATGTCGAAAGATGAGCTCAGAGAATTGATGGATATCAGCCAGAACTTAGCGGACCTGAACTATGAGCGGTATCAAAAGTTTTCAACGCCGTTCACTGAAGATAATGCACGTCCCTGTATTTACGCTTTTAATGGTTCGGCTTACAAAGAGCTGGATGCTTATTCAATTGATGATTCCCACATCGATACGCTTCAAGATAGTCTGCGTATTTTGTCGGGAATGTATGGCCTACTCCGTCCGCTGGATCTGATGCAGCCCTATCGCCTGGAAATGGGTACGAAATTACAAGTTAATGGTCACGACCGGTTATACGATTTTTGGGGTGACAGCCTCACCGAAGCCCTGAATGAGGAGCTCGAAGAAGATGAGCTATTCGTCAACCTTGCCAGCAAGGAGTATTTCAAAGCTCTGCAACCGGATAAGCTCAAGGTAGATGTGATTGAACCGAAGTTTAAAGACTTCAAAAATGGTGATTTAAAAGTTATTGGATTCTATGCCAAAAAGAACCGTGGAACCATGGCGCGCTATCTAATTGAAAATGAAGTGGATAGTTACGAAGGACTTCTGGGCTTTAATGGGAATGATTACAGCTACAGCGAAGAACACACAGAAAATAAAAAGGAACCGGTCTTCGTCCGATAAAATGATTCATTTTGAGGAACCGAGGCAAATATAACTTATAGCAGATTAATCACGGGCGTGGGATTTACATTCCACGCTCGTGGTAACTTGGACAAATACAGCTGACCTTACGGAGCGATTTAATTGTTATGATGAGATTTTAATAATTTACGTTTCTGACTGGAAACTCTATTCCTTTCCGGATATTTTTTCTTCATCAGCATCGATATCAGAGTCAGCGCTGAATACATACAGTATTCCACAGGCCACCGTGAAAACAATTATCTCGAGTACCAGAATATCATAGGCAATATGAGCTTCGTCCGCCTCAATCCGGGAGCCGCCCTGCCTTCCGTATTGACCATCATAGGATTGAACATAGGACATTGGAGGCTGATAAATAGGACTCCATTTGAGTTCATCAGTCGACTCGACGCGCCAGGGACAGAGAAACACCACAACCAGAAGGAATCCTGATACGAATGTAGCAAGTACCGTGTTTTGCCAGTCATTTTTGTATGCCGGATGGTTTTCACTGGTAGCCATCTGATCATTAGGTTTTATCAATTTTATGTCTTTTTTGTGAAAGCAATATGATAATTGATGTGACCAATGACAATAATGAGTGGCGTCCAATCTTTTTCAAACAACTCTTCCTCCGTTAAAAGGTTGGGGCCTTGTATAAGTCGATCTTATAACTAAGCCTAATATCGGTTATAGTATTTTTCTATCAGAGAAGATGAAATGATTTGGTTACTTTAGAATCGTAATTTAAAAAAACAAACCTATTGTCGCATGGATCAGAAAGAAAGTCAGAACGCATCAAATGGAAGTGATAACATGAATAGTGAAAGTAAGTGTCCATTTCATAATGACACTTCAAATGAAGCCGTTACTGGTGGTACAAAGCTTGATAAATGGTGGCCCGAAAGATTAAATGTGGATGTGCTGCGCAAGCATTCCTCGAAGGGTAACCCGATGGATGAGGATTTTGATTATGCAGAGGAATTTCAGAAGCTGGATTTCGAGGCCGTCAAAAAGGATCTTAATGATCTGATGACCGACTCAAAAGATTGGTGGCCAGCTGACTGGGGACATTACGGCGGACTCTTCATCAGAATGTCTTGGCATGCTGCAGGTACGTACCGTGTTGCAGATGGCCGCGGTGGAACCGCCGGTGGCCAGCAACGCTTTGCACCTCTTAATAGCTGGCCGGATAATGCTAATCTTGACAAGGCGCGCCGCTTGCTTTGGCCTATCAAGAAAAAGTACGGCCGCAAGTTATCTTGGGCAGACTTGTTAGTACTGGCCGGTAATGTTGCGATGGAATCAATGGGTTTTGAGACCTTTGGTTTTGCCGGTGGACGGGAAGACGACTGGGAACCTGATACTTCTGTTAACTGGGGCTCTGAAGAAGAGTGGTTAGATAGTGATCGCCATGACGACGAAGGTAATCTCCAAGGACCACTTGCCGCCGATCATATGGGATTGATCTACGTTAATCCCGAAGGACCGAATGGTGAACCGAATCCGGAGAAATCAGCTCATTTTATTCGACAGTCATTCAAAAGAATGGCAATGAACGACGAAGAAACGGTTGCTCTTATTGCCGGCGGACACACGTTCGGTAAAACCCATGGGGCCGGACCATTAGATCATAAGGGACCTGAACCTGAAGCGGCTGGTATTGAAGAACAGGGTTTCGGCTGGACTAGTGACTACGGATCAGGAAATGCCGGAGATACGATCACCGATGGCGAAGAAGGTGCATGGACCAATAATCCTACCCAGTGGGATATGGGCTTTTTTGAGAACCTATTTGAGTACGAGTGGGAGCTAACGAAAAGTCCTGCCGGTTGTTATCAGTGGCAACCCAAAGATGGGGCAGGGGATCATACCGTACCCGATGCTCACGATCCGGATAAGAAAAATCCACCGATGATGCTGACCACGGATCTTGCGCTGAAAGTAGATCCGGAGTACCGAAAAATTTCTAGGCGATTCTATGAGAATCCCGATGAATTTGCGGATGCCTATGCTCGTGCATGGTTCAAGCTTATTCACCGCGATATGGGACCTAAAGAACGCTACCTCGGGCCAGAAGTTCCCGAAGAAGATCTGCTTTGGCAAGATCCTATTCCTGAAGTTGATTATGAATTGATCGACGATAAGGATATCGAAGAACTCAAAGATAAGATCCTCGATACCGATCTGACCGTCTCTGAACTTGTTAAGACTGCTTGGGCTTCCGCTTCAACCTATCGCGATTCTGATAAACGGGGCGGTGCCAACGGTGCCCGTATTCGCCTGGCTCCGCAAAAGGATTGGGAAGTGAACAATCCGAAACAGTTATCCAAAGTCCTTGAAACGCTGGAAGTTATCCAGAAAGGTTTCAATAATTCGCAGTCCGGGAATAAGAAGGTTTCCTTGGCAGATCTAATTGTGCTGGGTGGAGTCGCAGCTATTGAAAAAGCAGCTAAAAAAGCCGGTCATGACATTACGGTACCATTCACACCGGGACGTAATGATGCCACTGCAGAGCAGACGGACGAAGAATCCTTTGAATGGCTCAATCCGCATGCTGACGGATTTCGTAATTATTACAATCCGAAGCGTAATGCTAAGCCTGAAGAACTGTTGATTGATAAGGCACAGTTGCTGTCGCTTACGCCGCCCGAAATGACGGTACTGGTAGGCGGAATGCGTGCGCTTAATGCCAACTACGATGATTCCGATCACGGCGTCTTTACCGATCGTCCGGAAACGCTAACGAACGATTTCTTCGTGAATCTGCTCGATATGAATTACACGACGGAGGCGACTTCGGATGATAAACTGCTTTTTGAAGTCCGAGATCGTGAAACCAGTGACGTAAAGTGGACGGCTACCCGTGTGGACCTGATCTTTGGTTCCCATTCTGAGTTGCGTGCTCTTGCTGAAGTTTATGCAACTGAGGATAGCAAAGAGAAGTTCGTTAAGGACTTCGTTGATGCCTGGACCAAAGTGATGCAGTTGGATCGCTTCGATCTGAAGTAAATTCAACCACAATGCGAATGGTTCTTATTTAGAACTTGAATAGCAAACGTGGTTAACATCTTGTATAATCTAAAAAGGGGCAGCCTGCGATCAGGCTGCCCCTTTTTCTTTAAAAGCTCACATAAAGATAGAAAGAAGAATAGTGAGTTTTATTAGAACAAAAAAAGTCCTTTAAACAGACCAGAAAAAGAAATACGACAGTTTAATTGTTGAAAACCTCGTAAAATTAATTTTTGGAGCATCAACTGGATGTAAATAAGGATGGAGCTAAGAACAGCGATTAGGAAGGAGGGAGATAAAGCAAAAGCGCTGCGGTTGCAGAGCTTTTTTTCGAATCATTGTTTATAATATACAGTGATTACCCTATACAGAACAAATTATTTTAATATTAGCAGGGTAATATATAAGTAATCTATAACCAATAGGTAATAAGATGTAACTAAAAAGTAATTAATAGCTGTCGAT
>JBEPXF010000011.1:0-25164 GCA_041642075.1 Fodinibius sp. | reverse complement strand
CAGTAAAGAACACGCTATTTTTAAACAAACTGATGCCGACGTAGCCAGCTTCGACGGTGGTTATGGTTCGGCCCTGTTGGCGCGACAGGTGGGACAAAAGAAGGCCCGCGAAATCTTCTTCCTCGGACGAAACTACTCTGCCGGGGAAGCTTTTGAGATGGGCATGGTAAACGAAGTGGTTCCGCACGATGAACTGGAAGAAACGGCCTATCAGTGGGCACAGGAAATCCTTGAAAAAAGTCCTACAGCTATACGGATGATAAAATATGCCTTCAATTTAGTAGATGACGGTATGGTGGGGCAACAAGTGTTTTCCGGTGAGGCTACCCGGCTGGCTTATATGACTGACGAGGCCGAAGAAGGACGCGATGCCTTCCTGGAAAAACGCAAGCCGAACTGGGAAGATTATCCCTGGATTGGATAGGAATAGAGATTGTTTCTAGGAAAGCTTTAGAAAACTTCGAAAGTTTTCTAAAGCTAACACTTAGATAAGAGCTACATCATGAAAGATACTGCATTCCAACAAATTCCAGAGGCCCTAAAATCCATTGAACAGGATACTAAAAAGAGTGGTTTTACGATGCCTTCTGAACGTAAAACAGGATCGCTGTTGCGTACAATCGTTAGCTCCAAACCCAACGGACGTTTCCTTGAATTGGGAACCGGGACGGGTCTTTCGACAGCCTGGCTTCTCTCCGGCATGCATCCGTCGTCGCTGCTCGATTCAGTCGATAATGATGATTCAGTCCTTGAAATTGCCCGGCGGCATCTTGGAAGTGATAAACGTGTTACGTTTCACAACTGTGATGGAGAGGACTTAATCAGGCAAACACAACCCAACTTTTATGACCTTATTTTCGCTGACGCCTGGCCCGATAAGTATAACCAGCTTGATGAAACGCTGAACATGCTAAAATTTGGCGGATTTTACGTAATCGATGATATGAGTCCCCAGGAAAAACTGGCCCGGGGGACATGAAAACAAGGTGAATAATCTTTTAAAGAAACTGGATGAATACTTACATCTCAATGTATGCAGATTAGCATAGGCTACCGGTATCGTAATTTGTTGCCGGGTCAAATAAAAAGCACTTTGAATGCAGCGTCGTTATCAATACAGCTTTTCTTCTTTAAGTAATGAAATAATCTCTTTTAAATGTCGACTATGATCTTCCTGGGCTTTTGCAATGCGGCTAATCTTGGCTCCAATCCAAAGGAAATAACCGATCACAATTAGCCATGGTGATAAGAAGATGAGCAACATTGTTATAATTTCCGTCCCGCCAAAAGGTGCCATCGTAATAAGTTTTTAAATTTAAACTATGATAAAAGCCCCGACAGAATATATCTGTCGGGGCTTTAGTAATTAACTTAAGTATCAAATCATGACAAACTTTAAAAAATTGCCATGTTTAATTTCAACCTACGAGCAACCGGTGGTCGAGCCACAGGTAATACACTTCTGACAGGTGCCGTTGCGCACCATCGTCATACTCCCGCATTCGGGGCAAGAGTCGCCGGTATAACCGAGTTCTTTCGCCTTCTCGTAGTCACTCTGATAACTATCGTCATCTGCGGCAGTCTGGGCCTGTTTAGTCGGTTGTGATTGCACCACCGTTTCGGGTTGCTCAGATTCACCATTTCCATCATCGGTCTCGGGTGACTGCTTTGGATTCACTCGCTTGGCCTTCTCCCTGGCCTGTTCAGCCTCTTCAGAAGGACGCATTTTTCGCGACATGACATCCTCTGCAGGAACATGAGCCAAATCATCCCGACCGAGATAGGTCACGGCCAGCTCACGGAAGATATAATCGATAACGGAAGTCGTCATCTTAACATGCGGACTTCCGTTAACGGTTCCGCTGGGCTCAAACTTCGTAAATGTAAAGGCATCCACAAATTCTTCGAGTGGTACTCCGTGCTGCAGTCCAAGTGAAATTGCAATAGCAAAGCAATTCGTCAGGCTTCGGAAAGCGGCACCTTCGCGGTGCATATCAATAAAGATTTCACCAAGCTGGCCGTTTTCATACTCACCTGTTCTCAGGTAGACACTCTGTCCGCCAATCTTCACTTTCTGCGTATAACCGCTTCGCCGGTTAGGCAGGCGCTGGCGATCAGCCACATACTTATGGATAATCTTCTCGGCCGTTTCAACCACCTTATTTTGTGCTTCAGCAGTCTCCTCGTCCAGATCTTCTTCGTCCAGATCTTCAAAGACATCGCTGAGACTATTCAGCGGCTGACTCAGCTTCGAACCATCGCGGTAAAGCGCGTTGGCCTTAAGCATCAGCTCCCAGGAATCCATATAGGCATCCTTAAAGTCTTCTACGGTAGCCTCGTTCGGCAAGTTGATAGTTTTTGAAATAGCACCTGAAATAAACGGTTGTGCAGCAGCCATCATGCGAATATGTCCACCGGGCTTGATGTACCGCGTTCCGATACGTCCACAGCGGTTAGCGCAGTCAAAGACCGGCAGATGCTCATCTTTCAGGTGTGGAGCCCCCTCTACGGTCATGGTTCCACAGACATAATCATTGGCTTCCCTGATCTCCTCGTTGGAGAACCCGAGATGTTTGAGTATATCAAATTGCGGATTAGCAAGCTGCTCATCTGTAAGTCCGAGCTCTTCCTTGCAGAAATCTTCGCCGAGGGTCCACTGATTAAAGGCAAACTTCACTTCAAAGCTACTGGGAAGTGCCTCTTCAATAGCTTCAAGCTGTTTATCACCAAAGCCTTTCTCTCGCAGACTCTCCTCATTAATATGCGGACAACCGTCCAGCGTACCGTATCCTTTTGCATAATTAATGATTTCCTTACGCTCTTTGGGGCTATAACCTAAGTTTTCCAACGCCTTAGGCACGCATTGATTTATAATCTTAAAGTGTCCGCCGCCTGCCAGTTTTTTAAACTTCACCAAGGCAAAGTCGGGCTCAATTCCGGTAGTATCGCAATCCATAACCAGCCCGATCGTTCCGGTAGGCGCAATAACCGTTACCTGGGCGTTGCGATAGCCATGTTCTTTACCCATTTCAACGGCCTTTTTGGAGTCCTCACGCGCCGCCTTTAACAGGTTATCGGGACATTCATTGGCATCAATACCCATCGGCTTAACCGTAAGTCCTTCATATTCATCAGGATCCACATTGAAAGCTGCCCGCTTGTGGTTTCTCAGCACCCGAAGCATGTGTTCTTTATTCGCTTCGTAGCGTTCAAAGGTTCCCAGTTCACTTGCCATTTCGGCACTGGTTGCATAAGCATTCATGTGGATGATGCTGGTCAGTCCGCCGGCAATCGCACAACCTTCGGGGCTATCATAGGGTACGCCCTGAACCATCAGAGCCGCGCCTATATTCGCATAACCCAAGCCGAGTGTACGGTACTTATAGGAAAGATCCGCAATCTCTTTGGATGGGAACTGTGCCATCAGCACTGAAATTTCCAGTACGACCGTCCACAGGCGGGAAGCATTACGAAGCGCTTCTACATCAAACTCCTGACACTGATCCGTTTTAAAATACTTCATCAGGTTTAGTGAAGCCAGGTTACAGGCCGTATTGTCGAGGAACATATACTCCGAGCAGGGATTACTACCGTTTATGGGTCCGTCCTCGGGACAGGTATGCCATTCATTAATCGTATCGTGATATTGCGCTCCCGGATCGGCACAAGCCCAAGCTGCATTTGCAATATCGTCCCAGAGTTCACGCGCTGGCATGGTCTTGCAGGGCTCAGGTTCTCTGCCTTCTTTTTCAGCATTACGTTTTTCAGTCCTCCAGTACAGATTCCATTCGTCATTATTTTTGACGGCCTTCATAAACTTATTTGGAATACGGACTGAGTTGTTAGAATTCTGTCCACTCACCGTACGATAAGCCTCTGAATCCCAGTCGGTATCATACGTATCAAACTCCAGATCCGTAAAGCCCTGTTCCGCCAGCTGTACGACGCGTTCAATATAATTCAACGGCACTTGGTCTTCCTTCGCTTCTTTAATTGCTTTGCCGAGCTCCTTGTTTTTCAAAGGATCGCGGCTGACCGCCCCGTTGAAGGTACGTCCGTCAATCTCCACCGGCTTATTACACAGCTTTATAATTTTCTTGAGATGCTTTTCAAGGATTTTAGATCCGGTAACAATAGAAGCAACCTTTTGCTCCTCGCGCACCTTCCAGTTTACATATTCTTCAATATCAGGATGATCGAGATCAAGCGTTACCATTTTGGCTGCACGTCGCGTCGTACCACCTGATTTGATAGCACCGGCTGCCTTGTCCCCAATCTTGAGAAAACTCATTAGTCCGGAAGATTTTCCGCCGCCGCTAAGAGGTTCTCCTTCACCGCGAATTTTGGAAAAGTTGCTTCCTGTTCCGGACCCATACTTAAAGAGTCGGGCCTCCCGTACCCACAGATCCATAATCCCCCCCTCATTCACGAGGTTGTCGTCAATGCTCTGAATAAAGCATGCGTGCGGTTGGGGATGGGTATAAGCATCTTCCGAGCGCTTGAGCTCCCCAGACTTCCCATCCACATAATAGTGTCCCTGTGACGGTCCATTAATGCCATAAGCCCAGTGTAAGCCGGTATTAAACCACTGCGGGCTGTTTGGAGCGGCCATCTGGTTAGCCAGCATATAGCACAGCTCATCGTAAAAAATCTTTGCATCCTTTTCTGAATCAAAATAATCGTGTTTCCAGCCCCAATACGTCCAGCAGCCCGCTAGCCGATGAAATACCTGGCGACTGTCATCCTCTCCGCCAAAACGTTCATCTTCGGGAATATCCTTCATCACTTTTTCATCAGGTACTGAACGCTGCAGCCATTTGGGCACTCCCTTTTCCTTGACCTTTTTGGTTACCTTGGGGACTCCTGCTTTTCGAAAATATTTCTGAGCTATTACATCCGTTGATACCTGTGACCAATCTTCCGGAACAAATAGCTCATCCATAGAAAAAACCATGGAACCGTCCGGATTTTTAATCTCCGATTTCCGGCCCTCAAATTTCATATCTCCAAAAGGGGTTTCCCAATCATCCTGAGTATAAAAGCGTGTAAATTTCATATAATTTCTCCAGTTACTTGACTAATAATTATTACTTACCTGCGTTGTAGAAGGGGTTTATAAAAACAATTAATAACTCCGCATTTTCTATAATTAAATATAACGGACTAAAACTTTGGAGCAAGTCTAAAACCCAATTACTTTTCCACAAAATGGGGAAGTTATCCACAATTTTTAGTGGTTAATAAACCAATGACAAAGAAATTCTAACTTCTTATGTTTTTTACATGTGGATAACTATTCCGGATAGCTAAAAAATTCTTTAAACCCCTTTCCACTTGCCCCCACAAAAAGTATAAAAAGAAGAAATGGATCAATAGAAAGAATATACTCTTCCCAGTAAAAGAGCGAAAGAGTAGCTTCTCATGAAGAATTATTAACCGGCAATAAATCTAAAAACCAATAAGAAAGAGAAGATTTTTGGTCTGGACTGTTGGAAAAAAAATGAGCTGTATTACCGGAGGTTTCATAATTTCGTTCAACAAGCTTTCCCTTCTCAAATGAAACAGGATGTTCAAATATCGGACCATCAAAAACGAAAGAATGAAACTCCCCGTTTTCTCCGCAGGGATCAACTCCACCGGGCAAGTCTTTTAAAAATTGATGATCAAATTCACGGCCCACAAATGAGGTATCAAGTTGCTGGCCATCAGCAGAAACGATTATCGCTCTAAATCCCAAGTTGATAAACTCGCGGGCCAGTTGATCCGTATTACTATTCCATAAAGGAAAGATCGCCTCCATATCAATCTCTCTGAACTTATTTTCGCGATACTTGCGCAGGTCTTCCAAAAAGATATCTCCAAAAGCTCCAACATAGACTCCCTCTTCTTTAAACGCCTGCAATGACTCGGACATTATACGGTCGTACTGTTCCATATCAAGCTGGTTGGGCAACATTACACAATGAAGCGGAATACCTATTTGCTCAGCCTGTAGCCGAATCAGCTCCTCCCTGATCCCATGCATAGAAACGCGCGCCTTCTCTTTATTTATGGTAGTCAAAAGTCCATATATATTATATGCATCACTTTCCCGGAGTTTGTGCAAACACAAAGAGGAGTCTTTCCCTCCACTCCAATTAAATACCACTTTTTTCATTTATTGAAAATCTTTTAAAAGCAGTGAACATAGACGCTACATGGAATAAAAAAATCCCGGACAGGTTTTCCTACCCGGGTCTCTTATGCCTATTATGCTAATCTAACATTTGGCATATTACTCACCGATAATTTTGCAAACCTTAGTTCACTATAAAGTGAAATATTTTAGGTGCAATACCTACGCTAAAAGAATCTATCGCCGTTCCATCCAGTTCATAAATAATTGCCTGCCCATTCTGGCTGTATCCTTTACTGTCTCCTACATACAGCCTGCCTTCAGTAGGCATATATTCGATACCGCTAAAAGTACGATCAATAAGGGTATCCTCTTTTATTTCAAACGTATTCATATTAATTACGGATACAGTTTCGTCTATTAAATAAGCTTCGGCCCCATCATTATTAAGGGCAATATCCGTTGGGTGTCCTCCTGTTTCTATAGAGTCAACAACCGTAGCCGTCTGTCCGTCAATGATATGGACACTACCGGGAATATCATTCTCCGGGTCGCGCTCCCAGTTTTCATCATAGGCTATTTTCCCGTTACACACCACCCACAGTCGATTACCAGTATCTCTTGCAATCTCCGTAGGTCCAGCCCCTACTTCAATAGTTTCTTCGACAGTATCATTGTTTCCATTAATGACCGTTACTGTTCGATCATCACCAGATCCGCTATTAGCTACATAAACGAAATTTCCAATGCGAACCATGCTCCTGGGTTGGGAGCCGACACTAATTCTTTCTTCATCTGTCTCCTCAAAGTTTTCCAGATCCACAATCGTAATACTTCCATCGTAAAGATTACTTACATATCCGACCTCCTCAGTAACAATTTCGAAATCCGTTGGAGTTGTTGACATTTCAATAGTTCCGACACTTTCCAAGGATCTCACATCAACGACTTCTATTTTGTTAGCTTCATTAAGTACGATATACATTCGAGATCCCCGTATTTTAGCAGATTGCATAATGCCAGCAAGGGGGCGTCCATTCGCGTCTTCAAAAGCTGCCTTCAAAGTGCTTCCAGACTCCGGATCGTAGCTTGTGATTGTGCCGTTTGCATCGCCAAAATTTCCTTCATTGCTTACATAAACGGTCGCAAGCTCAAGAGGATCAGGATTATTTCCATTATCCCCCAGGCAGGAACTCAGGATAACTGTTGTCAAAAGTAAAAAGGGAATGTATCTAATTTTCATAATCGAGAATTTATAAATGATAAGTTGCTGTTAATGATAAATTGAAATTTCGCTGGGGCATGGCGTACCACTGAATAATCTCATAATTAGCATCCAATAGGTTCTTAACTCCCACTTGCAAAGTAAACTCTAAAGCTTGCAGTCTTTTTTTGGCTCTTACACTCACATCCAGCACCTGATAGGGATCGAGTGAATCGCGCAGGTCTTCAGTGTCGGTTGTAAAACGCCGACTAACCCAGCGATACTGAATAAGACCTTTAAAAATATCTTTTTGTAAAGTAAAAGAGGCATTGTATTTCCACTGTGGAGTATATCGTAGCTGATTTCCTACTGCCTGATCCCCTGAAAAGCGTGGGGTCATAATTTCGGTGCGGTTCAGGATGCCCGATTGTTGAATACTTACCTGCCAGCCGGGTGAAACCAGAAAGGTGTTTTTAATTTCGGCTTCTACTCCTTTTGTATTTAGTTCTTCTATATTGGATGGCGTGTAGATGCCATCATCCCCGGGATACCAGCGAATTCCATTACTGATCTGGCTATAGTAACCCGTTAATTTTATGGATGATATCCCTAAAAACTGTTCTGGAGTTATAGTAATCCCTGCTTCGCCCGTGTTACTTCGTTCTGCTTTTAAATCTGGATTTCCACCTTGTCCCCAGTACAGTGCGTTAAAGGTAGGCGGATTAAAGTCCCTGCTCAGCTGTCCCCGCAGAAATAACTTATCAGGCAGCAACTCATGATTAACTCCCAGCGAAGGACTGACCACGGTTCCAAAATCATTGTATGCATCCATGCGCAATGCCGGATATATTCTTAACCTGTGGTCCAATAGCATTACTTCCGGATTAGCAAGCAAACTAAACTGATTGCGACTTTTGTCAATCGGATAGTTACTGGAAACTACCCCCGTCAGTGCTCCGCTGATTTCTCCTTTCAATAACAACTGTTCTGCAACAGGATATTTCAGATCAGAACTGACCATCCAACGCTTGTTTGTACTAAAGCTTCGGGTATCCATGTCGAAATCAAAATAGTTCAGCTCCGCACGACTTAAATAATTTTTAAAAGAAAGTTCTGCATTCCCAATCTGGCGTTCATAGGTGCTTAACCAGCGAAGTGCTTGATCCTCCTGACGGCTTTTACTATCAGTTTTTAAAATAGATCCCGGAATTTGATTATTTTTGTCAGCTACCCAAAAAACAGATTTCCAGTGCCCGTTGTTTATTTGTTTGCCTATTGAAGCCATCATATTATAGCCTTCACTGCGGTTGTGCTCTCTCTTTTCCGTCCGGTTATAAGCCCGGTTATAAAACTCAAAATCATTTTCAGAGTAGTCGTACATGCTGTGCACTGAAACCTGGAGAGCCTCAGTACTATATCGCCCTTCCAATGATGATTGCCATTGCCCGTATGAGCCCATCCTTTGCCGGGCAGAAAAATATTTTCCAGCCTCCCAATCAGATCGCAGATACAGTGCCCCAGACAGGTTTCCTCCACCAAAAGCCGTGCTTGGTGCCCCTGAACTCAATTGTATCTCCGAAAAAATATTAGCGGGTAATAAGGAAAGGTCAGTTTGTCCAATTGTTGGACTATTGATAGGGATACCCTCCCAAAGCACCTGTATTTGCTCGGAAGAAAGTCCTCGTTGCGAGGCCGTAGCCATTCCGCCTGGCCCATGCTCTTTAATAAACAGTGAAGACTCTGTGGCCATTACTTCTCCTATAGACTGTCCCTTTAAAAAACTAAGACGCGTAGAATCAGTCACTTCTACATTCGTTGGCTGGTACGTTAAAGGCTGAAGTATACGGGTAGCTAATACTTCAATTTCTTCCATTTGAAGTGTATCAGCTATAGTTTGCCCATGGGCTACCTGATAAAAAAATAAGAACATACAGCATAAAGCAGCTGTACTAATTTGTTTATATAATTGGGTCATAAAATGTCCTCGCAGAAACTTTAACTCCCGAAAGTTTCTCAAGAAATAGAAATTGTATGGCAGGTCTTCTGGCTCATCCTGATGTCCGGCCTTCCCATCCGCTATTCGGCGGACAGTGGCAAAAGGTTGGAGACATCACTATGATGGATTTACAGTTGCGGGTACAGCTTCCGATTTTCCGTTCAAAGAACTTTATACGGAGCACGAAATTCCCTTTTCATCCGTCCCGAAAACATTTAGGAACGGAAACCAACACACTATTTCAAAGAGCGTAATAAAAGTAGGGCGTTTATGGATAAAATGAAACTTAATTTTCTACATTAAAACTTCATTTATCTATCAATTAATACCTTTCATTTATCTCATATTTTTCTCCTTACTTGTTTTGTAAATTATGGAGGAACGATAATAATTGTTGCACAGAGTCTTTCCGATGCTTCTTCCCTTTTTCAGTTACAATCCACTGGAACCCATCACCAGATTGCTGCACTTTTACTTCCAGCCCGGTCCCATTTGTTTCTTTCACTTTATAGCCCCCACGTTCCAAAGCTCTCCGTGTCCAGAACATCCCTACTTCATTCCCATGCAGATAAATAGGTACTTTGGATGGTTCGTGCAACTTAAAAGAACCGGTAGCCCGATCAAAAATAAAGCTATCCTTTTCAAATACCGACTCAAAAGTCCCATCCAGTACCAGATCTTCCGGGGTTCCGGTAATAACTTCTCCCTGCAGACTAATAAGCCATAGATGATCAGCGGCTTTTAAGGCTAAATCCAACTCATGGGTAGAAAAAAGTACCGCTTTCTGAGTATTATGCGAGAGTTTCCTCAACAAGCGAATAATACTTACCCGATTGGGCAAATCGAGATGGGCTGTGGGCTCATCCAGTAACATAGCCGGCGTATCCTGGGCCAGAGCCCGGGCAATCATCACTTTTTGCCGCTCACCATCACTCAGCTGCAGCACATCCCGATTCACAAAAGGAGCAATACCTGTGGATTCAATGGCCCAATCTACCTTTTGAGTATCCCGTTTATCCAGAGAACCAAACCATCCCGTATAGGGAGACCGACCGAAAGAAACCAGCTCCCGGACGGACAGGTTACCTATAGTAAGCTGATCCGTTAAAACCGTACTTATTTTTTTTGAGATCTCTTTATTGGTAAGTTGAGCCATGGGCTCTCTCAGCAAATTTATGTCACCATTTAACGGTGGATGGAGTCCGGCAAGCGTTCGAATTAAGGTGGATTTTCCTGATCCATTGGGTCCTAATAAACATACTACCTGTCCTTTTTTCAGCGACACATCAATACCAGCGGCTACCGTTTTAGGGGCTTCCCTTCCCCGACCGGAGAATCCGATACTTAACTTCTCTGTAGATATGATGGGATTATGGGAATCCATTAAAATGAGGCCTGTAAATTTTTGCGTTGAATGATCACCCAAATTACAACCGGAGCTCCAATCATGGACGTAACGGCACTAATCGGTAAAGTAGTTGCAGTCCCAGGTACCTGTGCAATAACATCACAAACAAGCAGAAGCAGCGCGCCCATCAGCACCGTCCCGGGTATGAGCACCCGGTGTTCATTCGTACCGAATAAAGAGCGCGTGAGATGTGGCACTGCAATACCTATGAATCCAATAGGGCCGCAAAAAGCAGTAATACCCCCCGCTAACAGACTTGTGCTTATAATAATCCATATCCGGGAAGAAGTGACGGATAAGCCCATACTTCGGGCGTAACTTTCTCCTAGTAGCAATCCATTTAGTGGTTTAACCAGCAGCAGCGCTATCAAAGTGCCTGCAATGGTAACCGTGCCCAGAATCCAAAGCTGTTCCAGTGGCACTCCACCCAGGCTTCCAAAGGTCCAGATAAGATAATCTTGTATCTGCTCGGGCCGGCTAAAATACTGCCAGATACTCACAAGAGCGATCGTCATGTTTCCAACCATTAAACCGATGATGAGCAGCGTTACATTGTCACGTACTTTGATTGAAATAAGTAAGATAAGCAACAGCACTGCGGCAGAACCTACGCTTGCAGCCCCAACAATAAGCCAGCTGCCCAAGGCGGATAATTGCTGAATAGCAAAAATTGTGGTAATAGTCCCACCAGCGAGCATCACTACCGCCACTCCCAGACTGGCCCCGGCCGTTATTCCCAATACAGAAGGACCTGCCAACGGATTCCGGAAGAGGGTCTGCATTAATAATCCTCCCAGAGATAGCGCACTACCAGCTAAAATAGCGGTAACCGCACGGGGTATTCTAATATTGATCACAATTTTCTGCCACGAGTTACGGACCGATTCATCTCCCAGCAGCACCTGGACAATCTCATCTAGCGGAATATCCACCGAACCCAGAGCCAGGTTAAGAAGAAACAACCCTGCCACTCCGCCAATGAGCAGAAAGAAGTAAAGCGGACGCATGCCCGTACGATATTGCTTTGCCTGCTCGACCATTATTCAACCTTTTGATAGTAATACAATGTGTGCTCGGGCAACACATCGGGATGAAAAATCTTGATATAATCAGCCAGCAATACTTCAGGATGCACCACGCCCGACTCCCAATAGTCATTGCCCCCGCTTTCGTTTGTACGTCGGTTATTATTGTAGATCTCACCCGTTTTATAGGGATTAAAATCCTTAAAGCGGGAATCCTTAGCTAAAATATCTTCCTTGGTTTCGGCAGTTCCGGGATTAATCCAAATATCGGCTTCGAGTCCAACCTCATAGACTACTTCAAAATCCTTGCGGAGTCCACCGGTGTCATGTTCATCATACCACGGGTAATTGGCACCGGCATCTTTTAGAAACTGGGCCGTAAAGCTGTCACCGCCGGACACAAACCACGCACCTTTATACGGCATATTATTGATAACCATTGGCTTCCCTTCCACCGTATCAACCTTTGCCCTTAGCCGGTTATATTCCTCGGCGACCTGACCAAATTTTTCATTCGCGAGCTTCTCCTTATTCAACAGGGCAGCCAGTACCTTCACCCACTCGGCCTTGCCCAAGGGGGTCGTTTCAAGCCACTCCGAGTTCACCATCACGTTAATGTCGGAATCCATAAGCACTTTGTAATTGTCAAACTGCGACGACTGTCCACCTGATATCATCATTAGATCAGGATCGAGCGATAGCACTTCTTCTTTGTTGAGTTCGCCTTGCGGCAGGCTCACTATATTACCATCTTCGATGCCCTGCCGAACTTTTTTATTATAGACATAATCGGCACCAGCCATACCGGTAATTATATCAATGGCTCCGAGCATATCCGCAAGTCCGATATGCGTAGCGGATGTGGCCATCAGGCTTTTAATGGGGATTGCGATCTCTTCGGCACCTTTAACCTGTACAACATCACTTAACTCCCTCGGTACCAGTGCGTAGCGGAGTGTATCCACCTGATCCTGAAAAGGCTTTATTATCTCGAAAAGCTTGTGATTTTTATGATAGCTTATGCGAAATCCCCTGGCATATTCGGCTTGCACCTTATGAGGAAAATGAACTGAATCGGCGGTTACCTGAGGGTGGGTTTGATCCGAATGCTCCGATTGACAACCTACTCCCGAAAGAAGCAGCAAGAATGAACATCCGACTAAAAGTATGAGTGTACAGGGATGGTACGATCGAGTGCAAATCATGGATCAGCTTTTCTCCCGAAAGCGTTTTCCGTCATCAATACAGGCAGGTCTTCTGGCTTACTCCACTTTAAACAACCTTCCCGTCCGTTTTAGAAACGAAACAGTGGTTATCGAAGGATTTAAAGCTTATTGGAGCTTACAGCAGCGGGGACTGCTTCGGACTTTCCCTATAATTTAAATTATAAGAAGCACCGAATTCCCTTTTAACCGCATTATCTCACAAATAAATAATACGGACCCATATTGAATCAGTACGTTAAAAATAACTTGATGAAGAAAATAATAGTCTAATCCGTCATAAGCTAATACCTTTTTACTGCACTTATCCATAGTTCGATTCCCATCCGGTTACCTTCAGACCAAATATGTTCCAATTCCTACAAATTACCTGAATATGCTTCTATTTTTGTTTGGATACGTTATATTGATATCGTTTTCACCTTGACAATTAAAAACTATCCGCATGGGCAAGCGTACTTATACTTTACTATTTGGACTTTTCCTGGGATTCTTAATGGCATTTACTTCCATACATTTCTTAAATAAGGATATTACTTCTCAAGTTATTTCGGAAGCCTCAAAATTAATTGGTATTGAGTTTACCCAAGCTGAACGGGATTCAATGATTACCGAGCTAGAAAGTAACCGGGAGACTTACCAATCATTGCGTAAACTTAAGTTGGATAACAGCATCCCTCCTGCTTTAAATTTCAATCCTATTCCCATAGGAACTACCTTCGATTCTACAGATAAACCTATAGAGTGGAATATTCCCAATGATGTAAATCTTCCGACAAATCGGGCTGACCTTGCTTTTTATACCATCAGGGAACTTGCCTCACTCATCCGACAGCATAAAATTACGTCGGTGGAGCTCACTAAATTCTTTTTGGATCGGATCGCCCAATATGATGACACCCTTCAGGCAGTAATTACCGTTACCGAGGAATTAGCTTTAGAACAAGCCCAAAAGATGGACGATGAACTGGACAACGGACAGTATCGTGGTCCCCTGCACGGGATACCCTATGGACTTAAGGATCTGTTTGCCGTTGAAGGTTACAAAACTACCTGGGGTGCTGAACCTTATAAAGACCAGGTCCGTGATGAAACAGCTACCGTTGCCAAAAATCTGGAAGACGCCGGTGCAGTACTAATCGCTAAAACCACCTTGGGCGCACTGGCGTACGGTGATGTCTGGTTTGGGGGTACCACCCGCAATCCATGGAATCTCGATCAGGGTTCGAGCGGTTCATCCGCAGGATCTGCCGCCGGTACTTCTGCAGGACTTTTTCCTTTTGGTATTGGGACGGAAACATGGGGATCAATCGTCTCTCCTGCTAACAGAACCGGGACTACTGGCCTGCGTCCTACTTTCGGACGTATAAGCCGTCACGGGGCAATGGCACTGAGCTGGAGCATGGATAAAGTAGGTCCCCTTACTCGCTCGGTAGAAGATGCTGCTATTGTATTTGATGCCATTCGAGGTCCCGACGATAAAGACCAGACGGTCGTTGACCTCCCCTTTAATTACTCTCCTGACATAGATTTAAGTGAGCTTACCATCGGTTATTTAAAATCAGCCTTTGAAAGTGATTACGAGAACCAAAAACACGACAGTCTCACCCTTACTACCATTAAAGATCTGGGAGCAGAACTTACGCCCATTGAGCTTCCGGATTACCCTACAGAGGACCTTAGCTTTATTTTAATGGCTGAAGGAGCGGCCGCCTTTGACCAGCTTACGCTAAGCGATGAAGATGATGAGATGGTGCGGCAGGAAAAATCGGCATGGCCCAATCTTTTTCGATCTTCCCGTTTTATACCAGCGGTTGAATATATACAGGCCAACAGAATCCGGCAAGAACTTATCCACAAAATGGACTCCCTGATGCAGGAAGTAGATCTCTATATCTCTCCTACCTATGGAGGAAATAACCTTTTATTAACCAATCTCACGGGGCATCCCTCTGTTGTATTACCCAATGGGTTTACAGATGAAGGCCAACCTACCAGCATTACTTTTGTCGGAAATCTTTACGATGAGGAAACACTTCTTGAATTGGCAAATATATATCAACAAACAACGGATTTTCATAAAAACCAACCCGCTTTATTTACTAAGTAATTATTTATTATCAAGGCATAGATCTGTATTGCTAAGCCTCACCCATAGACTCTAAACACCTATTTTATTTAAAAAAAACGGATATCTCTTATCCTATTGCTATCATTGAGTTACAGTTGATTCTTCCATTCGTTAAAAAAATTTATCGCAACTTTTAGTGATTCCTATCCGTAATCCCGAGTAGTTACACAATATTGATAATTAAGTAGGGATAAACTCGATGAATTGTTTAAAACGATGGATAGTATTGGGGATGATCGTCTTTTCATCTATTGCTATATCTTCTTGTAGCTCTGAAACCCAATCCAAAAACATGACAGATGAAGATTCAACAGCTACAGTGCCTGTTGAAATTGCTGTAGCTAATTCTGGTGAAATTTCAGCCTATTATTCCAGCACGGCTACTTTGGAAGCGGATGAAGAAGCTATGGTTGTGGCTAAAGTACGGGGTATTGTTGAAAAGCTAAACGTTGAAGAGGGCGACATTGTAAAAGCGGGTGATATTTTAGCCGAACTGGATGAGGAACAATTAACACTGGAAGCGCAGCGTGCCAAAGCAACGATGGATCGCCTGAAGAATGAGCTCAATAGAAAAGAAGAGCTTTATCAAAAAGAATTAATTAGTGCCCAGGAATTCGAAAATGCTAATTATGAATATCAGGCACAAAAGTCAGATTATGAACTTACTCAGTTGCAACTGAAGTATTCACAAATCCAGGCTCCGATTAGCGGGGTCATTTCTGAGCGACTGATCAAAGCGGGAAATATGATTAATGTTGACCAAGAGGTCTTTAAAATCACGGATTTCGATCCCCTGCTTGCTATTTTGCATATCCCCGAGCACGAGATGGATAAGCTCAGCAAAGGACAACAAGCACTCATTCATGTAGATGCCATACCGGGAACAAGCTTTGAGGGAAAGGTTCTGCGCGTAAGTCCGGTTGTAAATTCAGAAACCGGTACATTTAAAGTTACAGTGTCTGTAAATGACCAGTCACGGCAATTAAAACCGGGTATGTTTGGACGTGTTCGTATTGTCTATGACACCCATCAGGATGCGCTTTTAATTCCCAAGAATGCTGTAATAAGCGAAGATGGAATTAACAGTGTATTTGTAATTAATAACAAACTCGCATTTCGAAAAATTATTAATACCGGCTATTCCAATGGGGATAACATCGAGGTTTTGGAAGGCTTAAATCCCGCTGATACCGTGGTAACTATTGGCCAAAGCAGTCTGCAAGACAGTGCTTTAGTTGAAATTGTCTCCTTTTAACAACCAGCATTATACATCTTAACGGGGATCCCGACTATGAATTTGATTGATTTTTCTATTCGCCGCAAAGTGACGATCGCCATGTTTACGATTGGGATTATCCTTTTTGGCTTTGTTTCTTTGAGCAGGCTTAATATCAACCTGTTGCCTGAACTCAGTTATCCTACGCTTACCGTACGTACGGAATTTGAAGGAGCTGCACCGGCAGAAGTTGAGAACCTTGTTTCTAAGCCAATTGAAGAGGCTTTGGGTGTCGTCAAGGATGTCCAACAGGTACGATCTATTTCGCGATCAGGCCAGTCTGATGTGACTCTTGAGTTTGCCTGGGGAACCGAAATGGATTTTGCCAGTATCGATGTTCGCGAAAAGCTTGATGCCCTGCAACTTCCGCTCGAAGTGGGTCGGCCCGTCATCCTCCGGTTTGACCCCACGCTCGACCCTATTATACGATATGCTTTCTTTATTGAGGATTCACAATCGGAGCAAAATCCGGAGGTCAACTATGCCACTTATCAGGATCAACAGCAAGCGGAATATAATATCAATAAACTAAAGCGGCTTCGACGTTTTGCCGACGAGCAGATCAAGAAAGATCTGCAGGCAGCCCAGGGAGTGGCCTCTATTAAAATAAGCGGAGGACTGGAGGAAGAAATCCAGGTTGCTGTAAATCAAGACCGGCTTTCCCATCTGAAGGTTCCGATGCAGCAGATCACGCAGGTTCTAGGGTCTGAAAATGTTAATCTTTCGGGAGGGCGACTGGAGGAAGGGACCCAACAGTACCTAGTACGAACGCTCAATCAGTTCCAAACGGTTGATGACATTCGTAATGTTGTGATAACTACTCAAGACGGCAGCCCGGTATATCTCAAAGATCTGGCGGAAATAAGCCAGGGATATAAGGAAAGAGAGGCCATTACGCGGCTCAACGGTCAGGAAGCGGTTGAAATAGCGGTCTATAAGGAGGGAGATGCCAATACGGTCAATGTGGCTGAAAATGTTAAAACGAAGATGGTAAGTGTAGCAGAGCGTCTGCCCGAAGGGATGGCTGTTACCAAAGTTTATGACCAGTCTACTTTTATCTCTTCTGCGGTCAGTGAAGTAGTGGATGCCGGAATTATCGGAGGTATTTTAGCAATCATAATACTATACCTGTTTCTCCGCAATTTCTGGGCCACCATCATCATTTCACTATCTATTCCTGTTTCAGTCATCGCCACATTCAATCTTATGTACGGCAATGATATCACCTTGAATATTATGTCTCTTGGAGGTATTGCATTAGGCATAGGCCTGCTAGTCGATAACTCCATTGTGGTACTTGAAAATATATCACGTCACAGGGATATGGGAAAAACGCCTCTTCAGGCCGCTCGGGACGGAGCTGGTGAAGTTGGGACAGCCGTCATTGCTTCTACGTTAACAACCATTGCCGTATTCTTTCCACTCGTTTTTGTTCACGGTATTGCGGGGCAATTATTCCGCGACCAGGCACTTACAGTCACCTTTTCGCTCCTTGCTTCTCTAGTGGTTGCCATTACCCTTATTCCAATGCTTTCTTCACTTGCGGGACGCAAAAAAACAGATATTGAAAAGCCTGAACTGCGAGAACCTAAAACAAAGATGGGACGCTGGATGCGCAAAGTCCGAATCTTCATATTCGAAACAATTCCTACTTTTTTTGTTCGAATAATCAGCAAGGTATTGCACTCCATCAGCAGGGGCATCATGTTTGTGCTTAACCCGATTCTCAACCTTTTTGACAGAGGGTTCACTTCCATTGAAGATCGATATCCAAACCTACTGAGATGGTCTCTTCGACATAAATTTATAGTTATTTCGTTTGCCTTCCTGTCCTTGTTAGGAAGTCTAATGCTGGTTCCTCAGTTGGGGATGGAACTTATCCCTTCATTATCACAGGGAGAATTCAACGTGGAGTTCCAGCTGCCGCCTGGGACGCCGATAGAACAAACCGACCGTGCCCTTCAACAGGTTCAGCAAACGGCGGGCAATGTCTCCTCCATCAATACAAGTTTTGCCGTGGCTGGTACGGGTAATAAAATGGATGCCAATCCCAATCAAGGAGGTGAAAACTGGGGGGAGCTTAACGTTGCCCTGACAAGCGGAGCGGCACGACCGCTCGAAGAGATCACTATGGCCGAACTCCGAACCGAACTTCAGCGGATTCCGGGACTAGAATATAAATTCTCCCGCCCTGCCCTATTTACGTTTGATACTCCTGTAGAAGTGGAAATTTCCGGGTACAATCTGGATAATCTGAAAAAAGTCAGTGATCAAATGGTTCAAAAAATATCGGACAATTCCCGATTTACTGATATCAAATCAACAATGGAACATGGCAATCCTGAAATACAGATTACCTTTGACCGACCAAAAGCGGCAGCACTGGGATTACAAGTCCATGAAGTGGCAGATATTGTAGTGAGCAAAGTACGCGGCGATGTTGCTACCCGTTACTCATGGAGAGATCAAAAAATTGACGTCCTGGTACGTGCCAAAGAACAGGATCGCTCATCCGCTACCGATATTCAAAACCTGATTATCAATCCCAACAGCAGCTCCCCGATACCACTTGCAAGTATTGCTGAAATCAAAAGGGCTACGGGTCCAAGCGAGATACGACGAACCGCCCAGCAGCGCGTAGCCATCATCTCTGCTAATTTAAACTATGGAGATCTTGCCACGGCGGCCGAAGATATTCGTGATATTATTAACCAAACGGTGATGCCGACCGGCATTCAGGCCCAGGTAAGTGGACAAAATGAAGAGATGGCAAATTCTTTCGAATCTCTCCTATTTGCCCTTTCACTTGCTGTATTTCTGGTTTATCTGGTAATGGCTTCGCAATTTGAATCACTTTTACACCCCTTTATCATCCTGTTTACGATTCCTTTGGCTCTTGTGGGTGCCATCTTGGGACTTTGGATAACCGGCTCAACCATTAGTGTGGTAGTATTTATTGGTCTTATTCTGCTGGCCGGAATAGTGGTAAATAATGCTATTGTACTCATTGATCTAATCAACCAGTATCGCGAGCGTGGCATGGAAAAGATCAAGGCTATTCTCGAGGGAGGGAAATCGAGGCTTCGCCCCATTTTAATGACTACCCTGACTACCACCCTTGGCCTGTTGCCATTGGCTATCGGTATAGGAGATGGAGCTGAGCTTCGTGCCCCTATGGCAATAACGGTCATTGCCGGCCTTGTGATCTCTACTCTTTTAACACTGGTAGTTATTCCGGTAATGTATGCAATAATGGATCGCAAGGTGTATAAACAAACCGCTATTTCCGGAAATCAATCCATTCAAAAAGATCAGGGGGAATAAAATGAACCTCACAGACCTCTCCCTTCGCCGTCCGGTAACAACTATAATGATATTTATCAGTTTTGTCGTTATCGGGATTATCGCCAGCCGCATGGTCCCAATGGAATATTTTCCGGATATCTCCTTTCCCGGGGCATATATCTCGGTACCCTATTCCAATTCAACTCCGGAAGAAGTTGAACGGACCATTACGCGTCCCATTGAAGAAGCTCTGGCTACTATCAGCGGACTGAAGCGAATGAATTCTTCATCCAGTGAAAATCAGGCCGGAATTTTTGTGGAATTTGAAATGGGATCTGATATCAGCCTGAAAGCGATTGAGATTAAAGAGAAAATCGATGGTGTACGCAACCAGTTGCCGAATGATATGGAGCGTTTCTTTATCAATAAATTTTCGGCCCAGGACAACCCGATGATGAATCTCCGGCTCTCTTCTGATCGCGATTTATCAAACGCCTACGAATTGCTGAATAGGAACTTAAAACAACGGATTGAACGCATACGGGGAGTCGCAAATGTGGACCTTTATGGAGTTGAACAGCGACAAATTCGTATTGAACTTATTCCCGAACGACTTGAAGCCCATAACGTCAATTTGAATGATCTTGCACAGACCCTGCGCCAAAGTAATTTTTCAGTAACTGCTGGAAAAGTCGACGAAGCCGGTAAACGTTATATGGTACGTCCCACTGGTGAAATGACGAGGCCTGACGAATTTGCCCAATTGGTAATCGGTCCCAATAATCTGCAATTACATGATGTGGCTACCGTGGGATATGGTAGTCCGGATCGAGAATATGGCCGGCATCTGGATCAAAAATATGCCATCGGGTTGGATGTGTTTAAAGAGTCAGGAGCAAACACGGTTGATGTAGGTAACCAAGTACTTGCAGAAATCGAAGAAATCAACCAACTGCCCGAAATGAGGGGAATCAAAATTTTCGAGATGCACAACCAGGCAACGGGTATCATCAGCTCCCTCACCGAACTTTTGAAAGCCGGTCTACTGGGTGCATTCTTCTCTATTATCATTCTGTATCTGTTTTTACGCAGGATCAGCACTACTTTAATTGTGGCCCTTGCTGTCCCCTTCTCACTGATTGTTACGCTCGGACTTCTTTATTTTATGGATCTTTCTCTAAACATTCTTTCAATGATGGGGCTTATGCTGGCGGTTGGGATGCTGGTCGATAATGCAGTAGTAGTAACCGAGAATATCCATCGCAACCAGCATATGATGGATGATAAAGCAGAAGCTACCAAGCGCGGAGTCAAACAGGTTGGGATGGCCGTAACGGCAGGCACCCTTACCACAATCATTGTTTTCCTTCCAAATATCATCAGCGAAGATTCCATGATTGCTATCCAGCTTTATCATGTAGCCATCACCATCATACTGGCCCTGAGTGCCTCTCTGCTTATTTCGCTTACCGTTATCCCGTTATTAACGTCCAAAATAAAGGCGCCTGATCAGACTTCACAGACGAAGTATATTGACAAAATAGAGCGTGTTTATTCTAAAGTTTTAAGTGGCTTACTCAAAAGGCGTTATGCCTCTTCATTTTTAATACTGGGAATTCTTTTCAGTGTGGCCATACCGATGAATATGACCAATATTGATATGTTTCCCTCCTCAGAATCACGTGAATTATATTTGCACTATAATTTAAATGAAACCTATACCCTCGAACGCGTTGAACAGTCGGTAAGCCGGGTAGAAAAATATCTCTATGATAATCAAGAAGCATTTGAGATTGACGCGGTCTACTCCTATTTCGAGCCGGGGCAAGCCACTTCAACCCTTTTACTTACCGATGATGACGTTGCCAAAAAAGACGTCAAAACCATTAAAGAAGAAATTGTGGAGAATTTACCCAAACTCCCCATTGGTAAACTTTCATTTGAATACCGGGATCGAACCGGCGGGGACCAGCTTCAAATTTTCGTCATCGGGGAATCTTCAAATGTACTGGCAGATCTTGCATCTGAAGTAAAACGCCGACTTGAAGGCGTAGCAGGTCTTGCGGATGTTCGTTCTGAAGCTGAAACCGGAACAGAAGAAGTACAAGTAGTTGTAGATCGAGAGCGAGCACGGAATTTAGATGTCTCCAGTCAACAGATTGCAAGTTTGGTATCGAATTCGATGAGAGGCATGAGTTTACGACGCGTTCGCGGGGATCAGGGTGAAACTGATGTAGTCCTTGCACTTCGTGAATCCGATCGAAAAAATATTGATGACCTGATGAACTTGCCCGTAAGTGTGGGTAATAACAAAAGCATGAAGCTGACTTCACTGGCCGATTACCAAATTAGCACCGGACCGAGAAGTATTCAGCGAGAAGACCAACAAACCTCCCTTGGAATCAATATCAACCTGGATGGTATTGCCATGAGTGAAGCCCGGGAACGTATCTTTCCCATTCTCGATCAAATTAATTACCCGACTGGTTATGGATGGAGTCAGGGGCGTAGTTTCCAGGAAGATCAGAAAGCAATGGATGAAATGCTTATAAATATGTTCTTGGCCATGTTTTTAATTTATCTGGTAATGGCCTCCCTGTTTGAATCGGTACTTTTTCCATCCAGTATTATAACATCCATTTTCTTTGCTGTAGTTGGCGTATTCTGGTTTTTCTTTGTTACCGGTACTACTTTTTCATTTATGGCTATGATTGGCATTCTTATTTTGATGGGTATTGTAGTTAATAATGGAATTGTGCTGATTGATCACATCCACCAGCTCCGAATGGGTGGATTGGATAGATTCGAAGCCATCATAAAAGGAGGAAGAGATCGCATGCGTCCCATTTTAATGACGGCAGCCACTACCGTGCTCGGTCTCCTGCCGCTGTGTTTTGGTACCACTCAAATTGGCGGGGACGGTCCTCCCTACTTTCCAATGGCGCGGGCCATTGTCGGCGGACTTTCTTTTTCAACCGTGGTTACGCTATTGGTGCTGCCTGCTATCTATTTAATTCTTGATGATATAAAACGCTGGGGAAGCCGCGTATGGCGAAACGGCTGGAATATACAAGGTTAAGAGATTTTCAACTACCGAAGGCTATATCAATTGCAGCTAAATGGGTAGATGTTATTTATTATCCTATACTTATTTCGATGTAAAGTAGAAACGCTTACTTTCCTATTTCTTTTAAAGTAAAAGAGTAAATATGGCTAACGAGAAATTAATCTACCAAGAGTCCTTTAAAATACGGGCTTCTGAAGTCAATATTCATCAAAAAGCAACGTTGCCAGCTATTTGCGAACTGCTCCAAGAGGTGGCTGGAAATCATGCACGTCAACTCAAATTTGATATTACCGACCTCCAGCAGGATAAGCTAACGTGGGTATTACACCGGCTCCGGGTAGAAATGGATCAGTTTCCCGACTGGAGAGATACCATCACCATCCAAACCTGGCCTTCTGGCGGTGACGGGCTGCGTGCTCACCGTGATTTTCTGATATTGGATAGCGAGAATAATATTATTGGGAAATCATTAAGTTACTGGCTCATATTAGATGTTGAAAGCCGCCGACCAAAGCGCATACCCAAAACAATACTGGAGAGTGTTCCGGAAAAAAGTGAGCATGTAATGTCAATAAGCGAGGGAAATTTTAAGAAACTAAAGGAACCTCAAGAAACTCAATTATTTACGGTTCGAAAGTCTGATCTTGATTTAAACCGGCACGTTAATAACGTACGATATGTAGAGTGGGGATTGGCCTGTCTGCCGGAAGAAAAAGTAAAAAGCATTTTAGATATTAAATTTACCGGCGAAGCCGGGCTTGGTGATACGGTTGCTTCAATATCAGCGAATAACAACCAGAGTGGCTGTTATTTTGAAATTCGTAACCAAGAAGGCCAACAAACATTGGCACTTGGCCAGGCAAAATAAAAAAAAGCACACCCCCTCTTTCTGAGATGTGCTTTAATTTAAATAAAACTATCAACTAACCCCAATTCGGGGCAAAACTGGGATTAACCAACCTCATTGATTTTTCCATCTGGTCAATACGATCGAAATCGTCATCCTCAAGGAAAAAGTCAAAGACCTCAAAATTTTCCTGCAGGTGGTCTTTACTTGAAGCCTTGGGAATAGCCACCACATTTTCCTGCTCAATTAACCATCGCAAGGAAACTTGTGCAGCTGACTTATCATATTTTTCGGCAATTTCCCGAAGCTCATCGTTTTCTGCCACCTTCCCTTTTGCCAAAGGAGCATAGGCCGTCAGCATAATATCATTTTCGATAGCATAGTCCAACAGATCAAGCTGATCAATAAAAGGATGGAATTCGACCTGATTAGAAAAGATCGGGGCCCGAATCTCTTCATTAACCTTTTTCAACAGATTCAGGGGGAAATTACTAACACCGATATTCATGGCCTTTCCCTGATCACGCAAGACAAGCATAGATTCAATGGTTGCCCTCAAATCGTACTGTTCGTTGGGCCAGTGAATAAGAAGCAGATCTACATAGGGAGTATCTAACTGTCTAAGGCTTTCTTCAGTAGACTGCAGTACATCATCTGATTCAAGATTAGTGTGCCAAATTTTTGTAGTCAGGAAAATGTCTTCACGCGGGATATTGGATACACTGAGCGCTTTACCAATTTCTCTTTCATTTTTATACATCTGGGCAGTATCAATATGACGATATCCAATATCGAGCGCAGTTCGAATTACATTTTCACACTCTCTGTCATGGAGTTTATAGGTTCCGAGACCTATTTCGGGTACATCCAGTCCCTGTATATTTTTATATTGCATCTGTACTAAAGGTAATACTCCGTTTATTTTAGTTTAAATTAAGTTATATAACAGCTTATACGGCAATAATGTTCGATAAAATATAGAATGTATAGCAGTTCTAAAAAAGAATTATGACTATTCATTAATGCTTATGCTATTTTATCAGAGTCACTTTCCTCGTAAAAACTTCTCCATCCGCTTCCAATCGAATAATATACATTCCACTGGGCATATTCGAGGCATCCCAGGTTACATTATCATGAGGGCCCGCCCCACGAGGTTCTTCTGCTAAAGTTTCAACCTTTTGGCCAATCATATTCCAAACGGTTAAGCTCACCTCGGTATCTTCAGCCAACTCAAAAGGGATAGTTGTTGAATTCGTAAAAGGATTTGGATAATTAGGTTTTAATTGAATTGATTCGGTTGTTTCCTGATTAGTTTCATCATCTCCTATTTCCGAAGGACCAACAAGTAAGGAAAAACGCTCACTTGCATTTATAGTTTCACTGTCTTTTAACATATGGTAACCTGAGGTATTGTGGGAATTACTTTCTTCGGCCTTCGTCAAATCAAACGAATATGATTTGGTTGTCCTTAGATCAATTTCACGATCTGCCTCACGGTCTAATAGTATAAAATCCCAATCGCGGGGTAAATTATCTGGAATTTCCCAGTTAAAGGTCAACCTATCACGTTCCGGAGCTGAAAAA
>JBEPXF010000010.1:0-25650 GCA_041642075.1 Fodinibius sp. | reverse complement strand
AAATTACCATTGGGTTCAACCTCAACAATGGGAAAACCAATATCGTTGTAGCGATCGACACGCTCCCAGTCTGTGTAGTTTCCCCCCGTTACCTGCGCGCCGCATTCCAGAAAGTGTCCTGCAATGGTGCCGGCGGATATTTTATCATAGTCATCAAAATCCCAGCCAAATTCATGTACCAATGGCCCGAGCGTAAGTGCGGTATCGGTAACCCGTCCTGTGATAACAATATCGGCCTCAAGTTGCAGAGCCTCTACGATTGGTTGGCATCCAAAATAGACGTTGGCACTAAGCAGCTGGTCTTTAACTGTACTGATTGGCTCACCGGTATCCATATTTTCAAGAGGGTGACCATCTTCAATAAGATTATCAATATTATTTAGGATGTTGTCTCCATCCACTACGGCTACTTTCAACCCGCTTAACCCTTGTCTTTCAATCTCTCCCAGTATTTTATCTTTGCAGGCTTCAGGATTTATCCCGCCGGCATTAGCAATTACCTTGATCCCTTTCTCGGATATATCAGGCAGAATCTCTTTTACTACATCTACAAAATCCTGAGCGTACCCATGTTCTTTATTCCGCATTTTTTGTTTTTGCAAAATAGACATAGTGACTTCCGCCAAATAATCCAGCACTAAATAGTCAATAGGTCCTTTTCGAACTTGGTCAATAGGAGCCTTAGGCAAATCGCCCCAAAAACCCTGTCCCGATGCAATACGAATAGTTTTGTTCACGATATCACATTTTGGCTGTTAATTTTTTGATAAGATAAGATTTCATCATGCACTAACAAAAATATTTAGAACCCGTTTATGGCTTGAATATTTATTTGTAAGAGCTGATTACTTCTATATAGGATTACTCCTGCCTTGCGCCATTTAGCAATAAGTGAAAGTGGGATTAAGTAAGATTGAATTCCTACAAACGATATAAGCTTTGTAAACTTAATCTCTAAACACGTTATGGAAGTATTTAATAAGAAAAGACATTTTATCTAAATAAAAAGTAACCCCGGCACCTCATTAAGCCGGGGCCTTTTTACTCTCTCTCATTCTTTCTCTGCACTCAAGCAGCTATATCTCGAAGTCGGCTTATTTACTTCTTCATGAAACCACTTATAAGATATAGCACACCGGGCTTTCAGTCACCGCATAAACATGTAGAATATGTACTGTTTGGGAGGGAACAACACAATTCCATGTAGGCCAATCGACCACATAAAATACAATACTAGGAATTGTTGGGGTGAATTAAACGTCGGGAAATCCCCTTAGAAACCGCTTCTGACCGGGAATGCACCTGTAGTTTACGATAGATATTCCGGATGTGGTAACGTACTCCATTCACCGAAAGATAAACGACCTCCCCTATGGCAGCATAAGATTTACCTTTGGCAAGTTCTTCGAGAATTTCCAACTCGCGCTCATTAAGCTGCTCGCCTTCTTCATCTTCGGATGGAGCATGAAAAGTTTTAATAACCTTGCGGGCAATATTGGGGGTCATGGGCGAACCGCCGTCATGGGCATCCCGAATGGCCTGCTTTAAATCTTCGGGTGAAACTTTCTTCATCAGGTATCCTACCGCACCTGCACAGAGAGCATCGAATACATTTTTGTCATCGTCAAAGACCGTGGCCATTATTACCGGTAGATCAGGATGTTCTTTTTGCAGATACTTAACTCCCTCAATACCTGACATTCCCGGCAGTTCAATATCCATTAAGACGATATTGGTTTTGGAAATTGCTTCCGACTCAAACGCCTCCTCGCAGGATTCAAAAGCATCTAACACCACAAAGTCCTCTTCAAAATCCAGGATCGTTGCCCAGCCCTCACGCATATAGTGGTTATCCTCTATGATAACAATTTTTATGAGTTCCTCTACATTTCTTTCCATAGATCAAATATAATATTTAATCAATCATCTGCGCACCACATACTCATGTAGTTTTATTTCAGTCTATCTCAAGTCTTCAGTGTCATCGTCCATTGGGTACCCTCATTTTCCCTGGTTTCCAGCTTAAGATCCGCTTTAATTTGCTCGGCCCGGTTTCGAATGTTCTTTATTCCCTTGCCTTCCCGTTGGTCGCTTCCCCTTTGAATACCCTGCCCATTATCCTGTACTACCAGTTTAAGAAGATTTTCTTCCATCCCAAACACCACCTTTACCTTATCAGCCTTAGAATGGCGGGCGGCATTAACGGTCATCTCCTTGAAAATAAGCCACAGATGCTGGCGTAGCTCCAGATCCAGAGGCTGGTCAATATTGATGTCTATATCCAGCTCGTAATCTATATTTTTACTCTCAAATAAATCTGAAGCAAAACGGCGGCATTTAGAGAGCAAATCTATCCAGTCGTCCTTTTTCGGGTCAATGGACCAGATAATATCCGTTATTTTCTCCTTGGCCTCACTGGCACTTTCTGATATTAAGTCCACAAAACGATCAGCCTGCTCGTTGGGCACCTGCCTAATAGCCTGTGCAAAATAGGTAATGGAACTCAGAGTAGCGCTCACCTCATCGTGCAGATCGCTGGCAATCCGGTTGCGAATGCGCTGCTCGCGCAGAATCTGGTTAATCCGGATGCGGTGAATACCATAAAGGACACCGCCGATAAGCAACACATACAGGACATACGCCCACCACGTGCGGTACCACGGGGGAAAGATCTGAAATGAAAACGTATCAGCCTGACTGATGGTACCATACACATCCCGGGCACGGACGTGGAAGGTATAATTACCCTCCGGAATATTCGTGTAATCTTTCTGTACTTCTGAAGTCCAGTCGCTCCACCCCTCTTCAAATCCTTCGAGCCAAACCTGGTAGCGCGTTTTAGTGGGTGCTTTGTACTGCGCAGCCGCATATTGGAACCGCAGCTCGTTATCCTCATACTCCAGCTCGTACCCCTCGTTCTTGAGATCGGCATTGATCAACGAATCGCCGCGCACATACACCCCGCGGATATGCGTCTTGAACGACTCCCGAGGATTACCCTGCAGATAGGAATCTTTGGACGGATCGTACTGAATAATGCCGTTACCAGTGGCAATCCAGATCAAGCCGCTTTCATGGATATAAATGTGATTCACCTGGCTAGCATCGATGCGTTTGAGAGCTCCTTCGGCATAGCGGTATCCATTTCTCTCTTTGATTAGCACCTGGTGCTCGAGGTTCGAACGCACCCATATATTCCCCTTCGCATCCTCTTCCATGAGAAATACCTGGCGTTCAGGGTCGGCCATTTCTTCCCCGAACCGATGGTCACGGATCAGTGAATCACCGGCCGCATCATACCGAAAAAGCCCGGCAGAACTGCCGATCACGGCCTCCCCGGAAATATTGAACACCTGTAAACTTCGATTATCCTGATCATGGGGTATCTCATAATGATGCAGATGAGTACCAAAATTCTTCAGTGAGTCAAAAAATGTGCTTTCAATTCTAAAAACTCCGCTTTGAATAGTACCAATCCACACGTCTCCATCCTGTTCTTCAATCACCGTTGATATCTCATGCCCAAAGTCTTCATCCGTAAAGACCGGACTATTTTTTGAATTAAACACCTGAAATTGGTTTCGGCTTAAGACAAGATAGTATTTTTTATTATGCTGATAGCTATGTACAAATTGTAAACCTGAGTTCTCAAATAACCTTACAGCTTCCCCCTTACTAATCTGATACAAATTATTATCGCTATTAACCAGTAGCTTGCTTTTGTATTTCGTAATGCCATTAGACCGGATAGACTGATCAAAAAGAGGTGAAAATCTTGTATTTTCACGGTTTCTTTCTTGCCCAATATTCAATCGAAAAAGTCCCTCATTAGTTGAAGCATACAGATAATTGTCATGAACAGCTATATCGGTCACCGTACCCAACAAACCATTCCGTTCATCAAGATAGGAAATGGGGTTCTTCGGCTCGATTACACTCAGCCCTTCCTCCAGTGCGGCCCAGACATTATCAGCTTGGTCCAGGAAAAGTGAATGCACCTGGTCACTGGGCAGCCCACTTTCACTGTCTATAGTTCGAAGTATACATCCAGCTCGATCAACCTGAATAATACCCCCGTTGAGCGTACCAAAGAGATAGGTGCTATCCGGCAATTGAATTCCGGTATAGACCTTATGATTTACCAAAAATTTATTCGCTGCCGATTCCAAAGAAATTAAATTAGTGCCATCAAAGACCGATAAGCCTACCCTCCGATCAGCAATCAGCCAGCGATTATCTTCATAAGGCAATATTGCATTTATACCCCGATCAACAAATTGATCTCCATTAGACACAGAGACGAGGCTATCATCTTCAGCGTAGTAATATAATCCTTCTCCCACATCAGAAACTAAGATATTATTGTTGGTCTCAAAGCTTCTATGAAACTTCTGCTTAGGTTTAATTATAGTAACGCTATCATTATTCAGATGGTATAGTGCCCTTCCCCCATCAAAAAAAGTGGACCCATATTTTGTAATAACATTCCAGATATTTAACAACTCGGGACTTGAATCAGGTATTGCAGATACCAAAGAATGGTATTTTAAGGTGATAGAGGTATCAGCAGGAGGCTTCTCTAAGTAACCAAACGAGCCAACACCACCAACAAATATTTTATTGTCACTTCCCCTTGCAATGGATAAAGCCCTTTTATTTTCAATTTGGATGGTTTGCCACCGCACCCCGTCATATTCCAGCACCTCTCCTATATTCGCTACATAAATAATTCCACTTGTATCTTGCGTAATATCCCAATTTTGGATGTAGCTGCCGTAATCTTTGTCAGAAAAATGTTGTATTGGAGGATAGGAGTGAGTTTGAATATCTATTTTCTGAGCAAACACAGTATAACCATGAAGCAAAAATATACACAGACCTAATCCTATTTTTCTCACATTCACCTAATACCAATATTGAATTTAGTTTTTCAAGGTCCCAAATGTGCCAATTAATATCTCTCATCTTCGCGCGGATTCATTAATTGGATATCTTCATCTTTACCTTCAAAGCCTCATTCCTCGTTTAACTCACAAATAATCAGGTGATAACTGTAGACGTCATGTTCTGCTTCACTTTGGATACTACTTGCCGAAAGCACCTGTATGTGATTACGGAAAATGGTTTCAATATCTTTTTGTTTAGGCACCCGAAAAGCCAAGCGAACATTACCCAAATCTTTTTCAGGAATAACAGCACCTTGATGAGATTTAAGTTTTTTAAAGGGCTTTTGGCTTCCCTTTTTCTTCACCAGCCGGTACTCAATCTCAAAATCCAGATCATTTATAATTTTTCGTTCTTTCATTTCAATCCCTTGTATTGACTTGTATTTTTTCCCAAAAAACATGCTAATCTCCCCGCTTTCACCTCAAATTATCAGGCTCTTATACTATTAAAAAGAAAGTCATTTTACAAAGCTTTTTTGGTATCTGTAACTCAATATTTTTTAAATCTTTATTTAATAGATCCAAATAACTTAGTTATATAGGATAAACAGCATATTTATACAATTAATAAGCTCGCTTAATGCCAGATGCTACAATTATAGGATCGGGACCCAATGGATTAGCTGCAGCTATCCGTCTTGCACAAGAGGGACTATCTGTAACAATCTATGAAAAAGCCGATTCTATCGGCGGTGGGACCCGGACCCGGGAACTGACAAATCCGGGATTTAAGCACGATGTGTGTTCAGCCATTCATCCCATGGCTAAAGCTTCTCCGTTTTTGAAGTCTTTGCCGCTGAAAGATTACGGTCTCACATGGATACAGCCCGAAGTACCGGTTGCTCATCCTTTGGATGAACAACCGGCCGGAGTTATATTCCGATCCCTTGATAGAACTGCAGAGAGCCTGGGCAAAGACCGAAAAAAATACCAAAAACTAATGGAGCCGCTTGTCCACTCATGGGATAAAATATCTAATGATGTTTTATCCCCTTTTTCTCTGACCCCATCCCATCCCCTGTTAATGGCTAGATTTGGGCTGCAGGCGCTTCGATCAGCTGAAGGACTTGCAAAAAGGTTTACCACCCAAAAAACCCGGGCACTGATTGCCGGTTTAGCCGGACACGGCATGCTGCCTTTTAATAAAACGGCCACTGCCGGCATTGCCCTGGTGCTGGGAATATCCGCCCACAGAGTAGGATGGCCGCTGCCCAAAGGTGGTTCTCATGCCATCACAAAAGCGATGGCGGCCTACTTCAAATCACTGGGTGGAACTATAAAAACCGGAACAGAGATACATACCATAGATCAACTTCCCGGGTCCAAAACCGTTTTTTTTAATACCACTCCAAAACAAATTCTCAGCATCGCCAGGGATAAACTTTCCAAAAAGTACGCAAACAAACTTCGTCAATATCAATATGGATGCGGCGTTTTCAAATTGGATTTAGCCCTTAGTGAGCCTATTCCATGGAAGGATAGCACTTGCCGTAAAGCGGGGACCGTACATGTGGGCGGAACCTTGGAAGAGATTGCCAACTCGGAGAAAGATGCAAACAGTGGTCGGCATCCTGCGAAACCATACGTATTGGTTGCTCAGCAAAGTTTGTTTGATGAAAGCCGTGCCCCCTCTGGCAAGCATACCTGCTGGGCCTACTGCCATGTACCCAATGGCTCAATCAAAGATATGACTGATCCAATCTTGCATCAGATTGAACGATTCGCGCCTGGCTTCCGCGACTGTATTATTGCAAAACATAGAATGAATACGGTTGCTATGGAAGCATACAACCCGAATTATATAGGTGGAGATATAAATGGAGGAAAACAGGATATAAGTCAAATTTTTAACCGTCCGGCCAATCTGTTCGATCCGTACCACATTCCTGATACCAACTTCTATATCTGTTCATCCTCTACCCCTCCCGGAGGCGGCGTACATGGGATGTGCGGTTACCACGCAGCAGAATCTGCATTGAAACAGGAATTCAGTGAACAGTAAACAATGTGTCGGTTAGCATTGTACGGCAGATCCAAGGTCCCCTTTTCTGTAATAGATTAGAAAAGTTTTACTGATCACTGTTTACTGGCACACTGCTCACTGAACTTCCACATATCCTTCGTTAGCTTCTCCTCTTCGCAGCATATTCGCCCACCGGTGAGCCAGCCGGGTTGTCCTTGGTAGCTTATATTTGGTCAGTGTTTTCATAGCTATGGAATACGCATCAGCAAAAGAGAGTTTGTGTCCCGGCGAAACGTAGATAGGATTCACCCCAGTCCGGCTTCGCAACGCGATTCCAATTTTTTCACCTTGATCGATAAGATCAGCAGAGGCTCCTTTCTCCAATGTTAACTCACCGTGTGATCCGGATAAAATATTTTTAGCAGAACCCATAGTCGGATGATCGATTTCTATTCCAAAATGAGTGGCAATTCCCATTCTGCGCGGATGCGCAATTCCATGTCCATCTAAAATCAATACCCCCGGTTTTATTTGGAGCTGATGCCATGCTTTCCACAATACGGGGATTTCCCGAAAAGCAAGCAGGCCCGGAATGTAGGGAAAGCTCGTCCGGTCCGAAACCAAGGATCGTGCAATTGGCTCTAAGCTATCCAAATCAAGGATTACAATCGCAGCGTGCATCACATCCGATCCCCTGTCGAATGAGATATCAGCTCCGGCAACCAATTCTGGTGGTTCAGATAGTGTTTCCAAAGAAATCTTTTCCCGCAACCGCTGCTGAAGTTTTTTAGCTTCCGATGGACTGATTGTTTTGTAAAATTCCAGTGGATTATTCAACATTATTCAAAAATTTTAGCTCAAATTATTCATCATAAATTTGTTATATAGTTCCATTAGCAAATCACTAATAAGAGATGTAATAATAAGATGGACAATAACGAATTTCGCAAGCATGCTCATCAATTGGTTGACTGGATGGCGGACTATTTTGAGGAGGTGGAAGATTACCCGGTAAAACCGGACATCCAACCCAATGATATTTTAGAACAACTCCCGGAATCAGCTCCGGATAAACAGGAAGACTTTGAACCTATCTTTAAGGATTTTGAAAAAATAATTATGCCCGGTATGACCCACTGGGAGAGTCCCAATTTTATGGGCTATTTCCCCGCAAATAAAAGCTACCCATCAGTACTGGCCGAAATGCTAACCGCCACCTTGGGGGCTCAGTGCATGAGTTGGTTGACATCTCCCGCTGCAACAGAGCTGGAAGAGCGAACAATGGAATGGCTTCGAAAGTTACTGGCACTGCCCCATTCCTTTACCGGCGTTATCCAAAGCACGGCCTCTACCTCCACTCTTTGTGCCCTGCTGATGGCCCGGGAACGAGCAACGGATTTCAATATCAATAAAAGTGGATTTACGGAGAATGAAAGATTGACGGTCTATTGCTCTTCTGAGACCCACTCCTCTATCGAAAAAGACGTAAAGATTGCCGGTTTCGGTCGGAAAAATCTCCGAAAGATTCCAGTTGACAACGAGTTTGCCATGCAGCCAGAGAGGCTTGAAAAAGTAATTCGGCAGGACCTACAAAACGGCAAAAAACCGACGGCCGTAGTGGCAACGATCGGAACCACCGGTTCTACAGCTATCGATCCCCTCAAAAAAATTGGGGAAATTTGCTCTAAGTATGATCTCTTTCTTCATGTGGATGCCGCCTATGCGGGCACCGCGCTGCTATTGCCGGAGATGCGGTGGATGAACGAGGGCATTGGGTATGCCGACTCCTTCGTATTTAATCCTCATAAATGGATGTTTACCAATTTCGACTGTTCGGCCTTTTTTGTCCGTGATGAGAATCTGTTAGTTCGAACGCTGGGAATTATGCCCGAATACCTGAAAACACCGGAAGATCAGCGGGTTAAGAATTATCGGGACTGGGGAATTCCACTGGGCCGACGCTTCCGGGCCCTCAAGCTCTGGTTTGTCCTGCGAAGCTTTGGAAAAGAAGGATTACAGAAGATCATAAGGCATCATATTTCCCTGGCTCAAAATCTAAAGGAAAAAATCAACCAGCACCAAGATTTTGAACTCTTGGCCCCGGTTCCACTGAATACACTTTGTTTCCGTTTTCATCCATCCCACATTTCTGACGAACAAAAGTTAAATGAATTAAATAGACGGCTGCTTGATCAAATACAACAAAGTGGTGAACTTTTTCTTACGCACACCACCCTTAATGGAAAGTATACCATCCGAATGGTAATAGGAAATACAAATGTGGAACAGCAACATGTTGAAAAAGCCTGGACCTTAATCCAATCATTGTCTGCGAAACTTATTACCCATTAAAAGACTTTATTAAGTAAAGTGATAAAGACCTTCAAACTATTTTTAAAACAAAGAACCAACAAATATGAATCTATCTGATATCAATGCATTAGTGACCGGTGGAAGTTCGGGCATAGGTAAATCTACAGCACAGGCAATCACCGAAGCCGGAGGGAAAGTCATAATTGCAGCCCGTAATAAAGAAAAATTAAATGCCTCAGCAGATGAAATAGGAGCCATTCCCATCCAATGTGATGTGCGGAAAGAGAGTGAAGTCATTGACCTTATTGAAGAAACAACTAAACAGCTCGACAACTATAATGTTCTCATTAATAATGCGGGTTATGGTACATTTTCCAAGTTAGTCAATTTGTCAGCAACTGATCTTGAAAGTCAGCTTAGGACGAATACTATCGGAGCAATGATGGTAGCCCGGGAGACTGCACGATATTTTATTCAACAATCATATGGAAATATTATCAATGTTTCTTCTTCGGCCGGCAAGAAAGGATTTGAAGGAGGTACTGCCTACGTAGCCAGCAAATTTGCGCTCAGCGGCATGACCGAATGCTGGCGGTCGGAACTTCGTCCCCACAATATTCGGGTCATGCAGATTAATCCCAGTGAAGTGCAGACCGAGTTTTCCAAAAACGCAGGACGTGGCGGCCGGGCTTTTAACGAAACCAAGTTGATAGCTGAAGATATTGCCCAGACTATTATCAGTATGCTTGCCCTCCCGGATCGCGGCTTTATCACTGAAACCAGTGTATGGGCTACGAATCCCAAATAGCATATATAATATTGGATATGTCAGGACTAATACTTCGAACGTAAATTATTTAAACATTCACTCCTGTTCGGGATAACATTCCGGGCAGGGGCACATTGAACGCAGCGTCTCCCACTGGTACATCCCATTATTATGTCCGTCATTCCAAAAAATTTTGATCGCATGGTTCCCGATCTGTTTAATATCTTCGATTTGAAATTGTTGCGTCGGGTCAACAAAAAACAGGAAGCGATCAAAGGTATTCATGCTACCATGTCCCCCACGGCAGGTTACACAGGGACAATTTTTACGGAGGCCAAACAGGGTATATTCAGAGTGATGTCCGTCTGACCATTCTATTTCCAGAATACCTTCGCTGTTAGAAACTTCAATACTTTTAGGCCGTGGATCGTGATTCATAAACTTGTTTTCGTATATTTCGCGGGAGTGTCTGTATTAATCTTATTTTAAAAATAATAAAATTAACGCTATGTATTTGCTGGTCCTTCTTCTAGTGATCATACTTTTAGCTATGTTTTGGGTGGGATACCAGCGTCTGTTTCGTGTGCGACACTTAAGCCGGCAACGCATTATCATTGGATTAACAACAGCGATGGTTATCCTGACCTTAATGACTATTGCAAACCACCTGGGCTATCTTAGCCAGGATGTTGCTGCTAAATTTACGATGGGACTCTACTCGGCCGCAACTGGTTTTTTTTCTGGATATGCTTTAAAACAATTCTTTTTAAAACAGGAGGGTGGCTATATCGAATATGCCTATCGCTCTTTTTGGACGGAAACGGCCCCTAATATTATTAGTATTATTCTAATTGCTTTCGGACTTTACCGAACCCACCTCTTCACCCTTGGGCCTTTTACCGGTATTGGCATTACCTCTGGACTTTCGCTCATAGCCTTCGGAGCTTTTGGCCTGACAATTGGTATTGTACCCGAATTTCGTCAAAATGGAATTCTCATTCTTGATCATCTGGTCCCGTGGAAAAAAGTTGTGACTTATCGCTGGCATAACGAGGAGGTCATTCAAATCGAATATATAAACCAAAGTAACAAGTTAACAGATTTTACGACCTTTATACCATCAGAAGATGAACTCACTATTGAAAAGTCGTTGACCAATCAATTGAATAAGTATGAATCTGAAAGAACTGAAGAGATGGAAAACCTGAACACCGCCTCCTGATATCTATTACACCTTAAAAGTTATCTCAATATCAGGTTACCTTTTCATGCTGAACCATCAGACATTCATTTTTCACATATTGTAATCCTGCCTCTTCTGCCAGCTTCTCTGCTTCATCGGATGATACATCCAGCTGAGTCCATATTACAGGCTTTTGCCCCTTCTCTTTAGACCAACCAATTACCTGCTGTACCATTTCTGCGGTATATTTTGAATCACGAAAAATATCGACTATATCCACTGAATATTTCTCAGGGATATCATGCATGGTACCATAACATGGCAATCCGAGCACCTCCTCATAATTCGGGTTAACGGGTATAATCCGATAGCCATTATCCCTTAAATAGCTTGCAATATGATAACTGGTACGATATCTATTTGCCGAGCAACCGATAATCGCAATATTCTCTGCCTTTGTAATAATATCAGTGTAATCCGCAGCCATAATATTTTGAACGTTAGTTGTATATTTTATCTCTCATATTAGGATATCATACCTTTTTCTTTCTTTAAAAGAAAGCATCCAACGCCAGTCTCTGAGACATTTTGAATCCAAAACTTACTCTTCATTACTCAGTTCCGATATTGGAGTTAACTCTACTTTACGAAATTCAACCTCTGCTCCTTCAGCCTGTAGAGCAATTCTCCCCTCTTCCGCAGTCGCTTCTGTTCCATAATTAACCAAATCGCCATTTACCCACACCTTTATTTTATCATCAAGAGCTTCAATAACCATTGTATTCCATTCTCCAAGATCATTTTCAGATCCATCTGTTAGGTTTACAATTCGGCGCTTTTTACCTTCCGTAATTCCCCATTCCTCTTCCGGACCCCGCCGCTCTTCCATATTTGGAACTTTAATATCCTCTACGATACACCAAAAATCTCCTGCATTTTCGTGCATCATCTGAACCTCAATTGATTGTGGGAACATCTCATAAAGCGCCCTTGGCGTAGAAGCATGAACCAAAACACCACAATTACCTGGTTCACCCGGGAAACGATATTCTACCTCAAGCCGGTAGTCCCGGTATACATCGTCCGTTATAAGATGTCCCCTGGGGTCACCTAAACTTACAAGCATTCTATCTCGTGCAATAAAAGGTTTCCTCAAAGTGGAATCTTCCTCCAATGCCGGCACATCCATATGCCATCCGTCCAAATTTTCTCCGTTAAAAAGAGTTTGGGACTGAGGCTGGGCATGGCAAGACAAAGCTCCCATCACAAATAAGCATACAAATAAACTGAGGATTCTTTTCATAATCATTGTTACTACTATATTGTTACTCCTTTTAATACCACTCTATCAAGGATGGTGTTTCTGTGAATTTAATTTAACAGCCTTTATGTAAACTACAAAAGAACTTATTTATATGATTTCAAAAGTATTAATTAAGAAATTTCAAAGGTTTAATTTATTTTGATTCTATTCTCGGTCAGGTGATTTAACTAATAATAAATTAAAGTGAATAATTGCGGTATTCCTTTCACCGCAAAAGGCTGATATATTGTATCCGGATATTCTCTACCCTTTCTAAAATCGATTGATATTAAATGCTTAAAAGAACAAAATCTTTTCTGAAACGTCACCAGAAATACCTCCCTGTTCTATTTTTTATCGGTGGTTTTATATGGGATAGCCTGACGCTCGGCAGAATCGACGGGTGGTATAGCAACACAATACTTTTTACGTATTTAGGTGGATTAACAATAAGCTTATATATATTCAATTTAGCTGATGACAATCACTGGGAAAACACCTTTATACAACCTTATCAAAAATATGCTCCATTGGCTGTCCAGTTTTTTTTGGGAGGGTTGTCAAGTGCGTATGTTATTTTCTTCTTTCAAAGTGTCAGTCTGACTAAGACCGCAGTCTTTTTCATCCTTCTGGTCGTACTTCTTATTTCTAATGAACTTTTAAAGCATCGAATCTCGAACAAATATCTCCAGTTTGGAGGTTACCTGTTCGTGTCTTTTACATTCTTCACTTTTTTCCTACCTATCGTACTTGGCGAAATGAGTACTTTCATTTTTATAATATCCGGACTATTGGGACTTGCCTCCACCCTCTTGCTTATCTTTTACCTTTATTATAAAAGCCCTTCTACTCGTGCAGAAATTGATGGCCAAAAAATTACCGCTTTAATTCTAAGCATTTACCTTTTTATTAATGGATGCTACTATTTTAACCTCATTCCTCCCGTCCCTATTTCTCTAAAAACAGGTATGGTCGCTTATCATGTTGAAAAGGATGAACCGGTATTTGAGATTACTTATGCAGAACAAAAAGGGGTAGCCCGGCTTTGGAGAACACATCATAAAACCTTCAATCACAGTGTGGGAGATACTGTATTTGCCTATACTTCCATCTTTGCCCCCACGGATCTTAGGGAATCTGTCCAACACCAATGGCAATGGTACGACCCATCGACCGAAAGTTGGAATACCAGTGATACTATTAGCTACGAGGTAATAGGCGGACGTAAAAGGGGTTTTAGAGGTCATACCTATAAAACAAATGTTCATCCTGCTAAGTGGCGAATCAATGTAACTACACAAAAAGGACTGGTTTTAGGCCGTATAAACTTTGAAGTAGTGCGGGATAGCACCTTTGACAAGAGTGACTTAACCACTAAAACATTTAATTAGCAATTTTACTCTTAATTCTCCTTAAAAAACCTTATATTGACGCACATTCAAAGAACAAGAAAAAACTGATAGTATTTTGCCAAAAGTAAAAGACGGTGACACCGTAAAAGTTCATTACACTGGAAAATTAACTGAAGATGGAACGATTTTCGACAGTTCAGAAGATCGCGAACCGCTTGAATTTACGCTGGGAGAAGGTCAATTAATTCCCGGTTTTGAAGAAGCGGTTATCGGCATGGAAGAAGGCGACGATACAACAGTAGAGATCGCCTCTGCAGATGCATATGGTGAGCGACGCGAAGATCTGGAGCTAGAGGTTGCCAAAGATGATCTGCCTGATGAAGTGGATCCACAAGTAGGTATGCAACTGCAAATGCAACAGCAGGAAGACGGACGTGCTATTCCGGTTCAAATCACTGCAGTTGAAGATGATTTTGTTAAGCTTGACGCTAACCACCCGTTGGCTGGTAAAGACTTAACCTTCGATATCGAACTGGTTGAGCTTAAAAGCTAACCTTTTTAAGCCATTCAATTCAAAGCCCGGATTCTATTGGAGTTCGGGCTTTTTTTATTTTTTCTTTATCAGGGTCAATCCATCCCGAACTGGCAGCAATAGCTGTTCAACCGACTCATCCTCTTTTATGGTTTCATTCAGGTTGGCAATTACCCGGGATTTTTCGCTCTGAGGATCAATTACCTCTCCTCCCCAAAGCGTATTATCAACAACCATCAGGCTACCCTTGTTAAGGCGGGGCAAAAGCAAATCGTAATACCTTAGATAATTTATCTTATCAGCATCCAGGAATATCAAATCAAAACTCCCGGGAATAGTTGGAATAGTTTCAAGCGCCTTGCCCATTACCAGATGTATCTTTGAAGAATATTCACTCTTTTCAAAAAAATGTCGCGCAATCACTTCATAGCGTTCATTATATTCACAGCTAAAAAGGACTCCTTCTTCCGACATAGCCTTTGCCATCGTCAAAGCAGAATAACCTACAAAGGTACCGACTTCCAGAATTCGGTTTGCTCCCGATACTTCTACAAGAAAAGCAAGTAAGCCCCCCACCAGACGTCCGCTTATCATATCAGTATGTTCCAGCTCTTGATAGGCAACTTCAAGAAGCTCCTGTATTAAAGGATCTTCTTCCGTTGTATGGGAAATAGCATAATCTTCAATTTCCTTTGAAACCATGTACAAGAAATATTTCGTTAGTAATTTCCAAATGACCTAAAGATATTCAGGTACTAAACATTCAACAAATATTTTATCATTGGATTTTATTCCTTCTGACGAATCTTCCCTCTTTATTAAAGGTTTCCGGATCTATACCCGCTTTCTTTTCAAGCGCCGTTTTTCAAAAGTGTGGTTAAAACAGGAATACCAACCGGATGATAATACTAAAACAATCTACTACTTAAATCACCATTCATGGTGGGACGGACTCATCCCTTTGTTATTAAATGAGTATCTTTTTCACCAACAGGCCCGAGCTGTTATGGAAATACAGCAGATGCAGAAATATACGTTTTTTAAAAAAATCGGGGCTTTCTCCATCAATCAAAATAACAAAAAACAAACTCTCCGGGCTCTTCGCTATGCCGTAAAATCCTTTGAACGTCCAAATGCAAGTCTTTTCATCTATCCCCAGGGTAAAATTACTCCCCCGGGTTCATCCCTCCATTTTGAAAAGGGATTGGCCTGGCTCAGTCAGAAGCTTCCAGATATTGAGATAGTCCCAATCGGTATTTACATGCATACAATCCGCCATGGCAAACCGGAACTCCATCTATGGATCGGTTCTTCCGTAGATGCCGATTCTTCCCTTTCGAAATCAGAGCTAACCCAAAAATTCGAATGTGACCTCGAAAACATCCTCGAAGAACTCCGGGAAACTGCAGGCTTTGATGATACTGTCTACGAACGTTTTATCTAATCTGGGTATCTACTAACTTTGTGCTTTTGGTTTGAAGAAGCCCATAAATCCTTCTCAGACAGTCCAGCAACTTACGGTTGAGGGTCTATAGAGTTGGCAACAATTAATCCTCCCTTTTATCAGATACTGAACCAAGTCAAACATGATATGGTGGACTTTACAAATGCTTTCACCACGTCCACCGGTATAGCCGCTTGGACCGCTGTACCCAATGAGGTTTTCCCGAAGCCTGACGGATACGCATTCGGACTAATGGCCAAAATAAGCGGTTATGAATCCTATTCGGTTTAATATATTCACTTATTCCCTTTTTAGATTCCAATATTTCCTCATCAGGAATACTTAAATAAGCTCTACTTCCATATCGTTGATAGAAAGGCCCGTTGTCTTTTTTATCCGATTGTTGGACCCGTACCTCAATTCCCTTTGATTGAAACGTTAACTTATGAGCCGTTGATAGTCCAAATAGTGAATAGCTTTGGTCATATACATTAATTTCATCAAAAGCAGTTAAAACCTGATTATTTTGGCGGTCAATCAGCCAGGCCTCGTACTGCTGCTCCTTCTCACAATTCATTATATAATAAACCAGCGTAGCATAGTTGAAATGGAAGCGTCCCCAATACCAATCCTCAAAGGAATTTCGCATTGGCTCGCTCCCGATATTGTGATCGTGATAGCCTGTACCATTGAACTCAATAGTGCGACGAGGAGTGTTTTTATCCCCAGCACTAAGAGTAATATATCCGTTTACCCTTGCCCTTGGCAGAACCAGGTTCCACTGGTGATTTATCCGACTCTGTTTTTCCTTCTTTTCATTTTCTCCAAATAATTGTCTGGGAATCTTCCCTTCAAAACGGAGTTGTGCCTCAATTGAATCACTACTGGGTAATTGCTCATTCAGCTGTAATGTATATTGGAGTTTATCTCCTTGAACAATCCCTTTCATCTTATGGGGGCCAATCTCTGCAAAAATGCGATCTTCTTTAAATACACAATTCTCTTTCTCAAACTCAGTAAAACTATAATAAACAGGCTGGGAATCTTCATAAACAGCAATACTAATAGCGGGGTATTCAGAAGGAACAGGTCCCTCCACCCGATCAAGCGCATGAATATATCGCAAGGAAAATGGATTTCCCTCATAGAAAATGATAACAAAACTATATTCCCCGTTATCGGAAATTCCGTCAAAATACCACCACTCGTATCCCCCGGAATAATGAGGAACTGTACGTGTGTCTTCGGTATGATCGGAGATAATTTTCATGGACCGGCAAGTAACAGCTTTAAAAAAAGATCCGCAAGCCTGTATAATAATTCAGTTTCGTATTCCTTTATTCCCTTTATACCTTATGATCATGATGATGATCATATTCTACATAATATTGGGGTACCTGTGCTTTACTACCGCTATTTTGCTGATTAATAAAAAAGATTTCGATACTCTTCCACCGGTGCCCTCCTATTATTTTTCACAGCAAGCCCCATCGGTTAGTGTCTGTATTCCTGCCCGTAATGAAGAAGCAACTATTGAAAGATGCATACGTTCAGCACTTTATCAGCAATACCCAAATTTTAATGTTACTGTGTTGGATGACCGATCAACCGATCGAACTCCAGCAATCCTAAACCGATTAAAAGACGAATTTTCTGATAATATTACTGTTATTGACGGTCGGCCTAAACCTGAGGGATGGGTGGGAAAACCCTGGGCTTGTCATCAGCTAGCCGAAGCAACGGAGGGAGAAATACTAATTTTTATTGATTCCGATACCTGGTTGGAACCCACGGCTATTGCCAGAACAGTTCGAACAATGGGACAGAATGTACTCGATTTTCTCACACTTTGGCCGGTACAGATACTGGAGAGTTTCTGGGAAAAAAATATTATTCCTCTTATCTACTTTGCTTTATTCACTCTTCTTCCTGTTCGCTATATAGAGCGTTCTCCAAAATGGATTCCCTCCTTTCTACGAAAAAAAATGGACCCATTCTTTGCAGCAGCATGTGGACAGTTTATGGCATTCAAACGCTCAAGCTATAATGCAATTGGTGGACATCAATCGGTCTATGATGAGATCGTTGAGGATGTAGCGCTGGCCAAGCAAATTAAACGTGCAGGACTTTCCATGAATATGTATTACGGTGATGATGTTGTCAGCTGTCGAATGTACCGATCGAGCAAGGAACTGTGGAATGGACTCAGCAAAAATTTCCTTGCGGGATTCAACTATAACATCCCCCTATTTGTATCTATGTCCATTCTGCAACTGGCCGTTTATCTGCTTCCTTTCGTGGTTCTTCCCTTTCTCCTCTGGTTTAACAAACCTGCTCTCAGCATTATATGTGGGATATGTTGTTTATTTATAATCTACCAACGCCTAATCATTAACAGCTGGTTCAATTGGAGTTATTGGTATGCTTTTTTCCATCCCATAGGAGTGGGTTGGTTTCAATTATTGGGCTTTTATGCTTTAAAAGACTATTTCAATAACGAATCTCCTGAATGGAAAGGAAGGAAGCTGGAATAAACATTTATCTTATATATTTTTCCTAAATTAATTATACCCTAATCCGGGGTTTCTTTTTAAAGATAAAGTGTTCATATTGGATATAGATGAAGAACGCAATTGACAAATATCTTCGTTATTTAAAAGTCGAGCGCAATGCTTCGTTACATACTATTCGGTCATACAAAATTGACGTGAACCAGTTTTATACATTTTGTCAGGCTCACTTTGAAGAAGATGATCCGAATATTGAATTTATAGAACGTATTACCATTCGGCTTTGGCTTGGAGAACTTTCCGAGAATGACCTAGCTAAAAGTTCTATTACACGCAAAGTAGCTGCTGTTCGCTCGTTTTTTAAATACTGCTTTAAGCGTGGCTACGTTCAAAAGAATCCTGCCCATCTGTTAGTGGTCCCAAAAAAAGATCGTCCCCTGCCAAAGACTGCTTCCCGGGAAGATATTGAAAGGATGCTTAATCAGGTTGAGGGGGATTCACCCAGAATTAGGCAAAGTCGGGCTATATTGGAAGTTTTTTATAGCACGGGTATCCGCCTCAGCGAACTAACGAATTTAAATGAGTCAGATATCAATTTTAAGCTTAGACAAATTAAAGTTTTGGGGAAAGGATCTAAGCAACGAATAGTTCCCATTGGCGACACTGCCCTCAAAGCATTGAAAAAGCATCTGGCAACCAAAGCGGAGCTATACGGGAACAGAACAGACTCCGATGCCCGAAACGCTGTCTTTTTAGCGGCAAACGGTCAACGTATATACGCCAAAGCGGTACAGCGTATGGTAAAAAAGTATCTGCAAAAAGTGAGCGAAGTGACTCAAAAAAGTCCCCACGTACTGCGTCACAGTTTTGCAACACATCTGCTTGACAAAGGAGCTGATATACGGGTAATTAAAGAGTTGTTGGGACATAATAATTTATCTGCAACACAAGTTTATACACATACATCCGTTGAACGATTGAAAAATATTTATGAATTGGCTCATCCAAGAGCTAAAACTTAAATCTAACAAAAGGTGCATTATGAAAACTACATTCACAGCACGCCACTTTGACCCATCATCAGAACTTCATAACTATGCAGAAGATGCTGTTCAAAAGTTAGATCAATTTTATGACCGAATTCTTACTTGCGATATTATTTTACAACCCATTCCAGACGATGATAATCCTCAACAGGCAGAACTAAATGTCAAAGTGCCTCAGAAACTATTAAATGCTAAAGAAAGCGCCTCTTCGTACGAACAAGCCATAAATATGGTCATTGATAATATTGCTCGACAGCTAAAAAAATATAAACAGACCACTCTCAAACAAAGATAATCAGACTTTATGCCCTTCGGCCAACACGAATCGATACCAAAAAAAGAAAAAATAAGCGTTGCCTATCTTATTGAGCGTCTTCGTAAACGTGTCAAGATAGATATCAACGCATTTACGGCCGAAGATCAAAGTAATAAGCGATACGTCACCGAGGCGGATCTCCACCGCCCCGGTTTGGCGTTAGCTGGATTCATTAAATTATTTACACATCAGCGGATACAAGTCTTTGGAAATACCGAATGCCGGTATTTGAACAGTTTATCTCCTACGGAACAAAAAGAGGCTTTTGAAAATTTAACCCAATTTGAGATTCCGGTTTTATTTTTAACACATGGAAATGAGCTCCCAGATTATCTGTTGGATATGGCTGAAGAAGCTGATATTCCCGTATATGGTACTCCATTGGAAAGTGTTGATTTTTTACACCGAATGCGCGACTTCCTGGAAGATCAGTTTGCCCTGCAAACCATGCTGCATGGAACCATGGTTGATGTATATGGTATTGGTATTCTTATTGCTGGAAAATCAGGAATTGGTAAAAGTGAAGTAGCACTCGACCTGGTAGAAAGAGGACATCGCTTAGTCTCTGATGATGCCGTGATATTAACCAAAAAAAATAACGTGCTTATGTCTTCCGCAACGGAAATGAATAAGCACTTTATGGAAATTCGTGGTCTTGGTATTATTGACATCATGTCGATGTTTGGTGTGCGAGCTATACGTTATCAAAAAAGATTAGAGGTTGTTCTGGAGTTATCTTTGTGGGATGAAGAGTCTCAGGATATTGAGCGGACAGGATTAAATCAGGATACGACCTCGATAATGGGGGTCGAAGTGCCACTTATCAATCTGCCCATTACACCTGGAAAAAACATTACGGTAATAGCCGAAGTGATAGCAATGAATTACCTACTCCGTCACTATGGATACGATGCTGCAGAAGCTTTCCAGGAAAAGGTAAAAAAACACATTGCTGAAAAAGCTGATCCTTCTTCCATGCCCCAAAGAGCAGTTGAATACTTTGAAGGAGATATAGAATAGCGATGTTTTGATTAAAGAATCTTATTGACTATATTGATGCATTTATAACATGTAACGGCTTATATTGATATCTTTTCGGAATTATTTCCGATTGTAGCTTTAAGAAACTATGTCCCTGAAAAATTATTATTATTACGACGAGGAAAATTGTGAGTTTGTACCTGTTAAGTATAATCAGTTAGAACGCATTGTTTATACCGCCTCTGTTTGGTTATTATGTGGTGTTGTGCTAGCAGGAATTGGCATTTCTATTCTTTCTTTTTCCATTGGAACTCCTGCTGAAATCGCCTTAAAAGCAGAGAATCAAGCCCTCAAAGAACAACTCAGAACGACCCAAACTACTATAGACACCCTTGATCGGCAAGTCGATCAGCTCGCAAAGGCTGACAATGAGATGTACCGTTCTATGTTAGGTTTGGAAGCTATTCCTTTAGATGAACGAGAAGCCGGGGCTGGTGGTGCTGACCTTTATTCCGACTTTGACATCCATAGCGAAGGAACGGCTGAAATATTAAAAAAAACCGCGCAAAACTTAGAAAACCTTCAGAAGAGCATTTCTATTCAGGAATCTAGTTTTGAAGAGATACAATCATTTTACAATGAGAACCAGAAAAAAATGGTACATCTCCCGGCAATCAAACCCACGCAGGGAGACATTGTCAGTGGTTTTGGCAAACGTTACCATCCAATTCTAAAATATCGCCGCCAGCACGACGGGCTTGATTTTAAAGCTAATATCGGTGATCAGGTTTATGCAACAGGCAATGGTGTAGTAAAGCACGCCGGACGCAAAGGCACCTATGGACGATTGCTAATTATTGATCATGGATATGGCTATGAAACTTACTATGCTCACCTCTCCTCTTTTGCAAAGGATATTCGCCCGGGTACTCGGGTAGATCGGGGACAACTCATTGCTTATTCAGGAAATACCGGTATGTCCTCAGGACCTCATTTGCATTATGAAATTCATAAAGACGGAGAAACCCTTGATCCTCTGAACTTCCTTTTTGCAGATGTATCTCCGGAAGAATACACCAGTTATAAGCGTGTAGCGGAGCAAAGCCAAATGTCCATGGATTAATTAATAATCGCTTACATTTGCTTATTTGCTACTTTAATTTAACAATTACAGGTATACGCAATAAATAGGGATACTTTTGTTTATTATAACCTGCTGTTATCTTCTATCTTTTTCTCTTTCAGATAGCGATCTATCAATTTATCTGCAGCCCGTATAGAATTTTTTAACCACTCATACTGTAGATCCAATTTTTCCTCTTCTGTAAGTACCCATCCCAAATCTTTTGTTTTACGTATTCGATTAGAGAGCTCATATAAGCAAAGTGCTGCACTTACCGAAATATTAAAACTCTCACTAAAGCCAACCATGGGAATCCGAGCATAGCCGTCAGCTTCAGTAAGAGCAATATCCGATAACCCCGTCAGTTCAGAACCAAAAATAAGTGCTGTCTTCTTTTTAATGGAAATTTCATCAATAGTAACATCATCGGCATGTGGGGTTGTTGCAATCAGTTGATATCCTTCATCCCGTAGCTCTTCATAGCATTCAATTGTATTATTCCCTTCTCGCTTATTATAATAATTTAGTGATAGCCACTGATCTGAACCAATAGTTACCCCTTTACTGGGATCAAATTTATTTTCATTTTCTATAATGTGAACATCCTGAATTCCAAAACAATCGCAGCTTCTCAGAACCGCGCTTGCATTATGGGGTTGGTAAAGATCCTCTAAAACTACAGTAAGGTGACGAGTTCTCTTCGACAGCACATCATTCATAGTTTGCCATCGCTCTTCGGTAATAAACTGTTGAAGGTGCTTGATTAAGTCACCTTTTAATTTTCGATTCATGATAAATTTATCGTTATGATTTATGAAGATATATGTTATAATACTTTAACAATTCAAATTCTACTTTAAAAAGGAGGGATTTATGACAGTAAGGGATATTTTAAAGTCAAAGGGTTATGATGTCTACAGTATCGAGGCTGACAAGACTGTTTACCAGGCTATTGCCAAAATGGATGAGCTGGATATTGGAGCCCTTGTGGTTATAGACGGCGACAAGCTTATGGGGATTTTAAGCGAACGGGATTACCGAAGTAAGGTAATTTTAAAAGGCCGTACGTCTAAAGAAACAGCCGTCCATGAAATAATGACCGGGGATGTATATTGTGCAACGCCAGAAGATACCGTAGAATACTGCATGTCCCAAATGACTGATAAAAAGATCCGGCATCTTCCGGTTTTGGAAGATGATCAAGTAATTGGTGTAATTTCTATTGGTGACTTGGTAAAATCCATTATATCAAAACAAAAGGGAGAAATTACCAATCTGCGTCACTATATACAGGGTCAATATCCTCGTTAATTAATCAGGACAACGCAGTATAAAACCTTTTTTGCGAACGGTATCAATATATTCGTATTCGGAATAATCGCGTATTTTTTTACGCAGATAACTGATATATACGTTTATATAATTCGTTTGCGTGTCGAAGTGGATATCCCATACATTTTTTGCGATCTCTTCCTGTGTAACAATTTCATCTTTATGCTTTAGAAGGTATACCAGCAAATTATATTCATTATTGGTCAGGTCCACTTCTGTTCCATTAACTTTAAATGTCCGTTCCAGCATATCAATTTCTAAATCACCGCAACGGAGTACTTTATCACCTTCACCACTGCTACTCCGCCTGCTTATAGCCTCAATACGTGCTACCAGCTCCTCGGTATCAAAGGGTTTCGTCAAATAATCATCCGCTCCCAACTGCAGACATTTAACTTTCATATCAGTCTCCTGTTCTGCTGTCAGAATAAGTATGGGGGTCGTAATTCCTTTTCCCCTAATAGTTTGACATAACTCTAATCCATCCCCATCGGGGAGTCCCAGATCCAGGACAATCATTTCATAGTTATCAGAAGAAGCTAATTCCTCTCCATTTGTAACAGTATGAGCTGTATCTACATCATACTCATTTCTTTTTAGCACCGCCTGAACTAAAGCGCGCACCGATGGATCATCCTCTATGATTAATACTTTCATATTTTTTATCTAATTTACTATTCCCTTCTTTACGACTAAATTTATTGGAGTATAACCAACTGTATTAATATGTGAAACTTTTAATTAGTGTTATTATCAAATAATACCAATATTACTGATTTTTTTTAGATAAAAACCACCCTTTTATCACATTTAAATACTTATCCTCTAGTTTATGCCCCCCATCTAATTCCTTATAGGTTACATTTGCCCCCCATTGGGCAAGTTGATTACAACTCATCTTCTGCGGGGCTCCTTCAACACTTCGATCTTCCTTTCCATGTATAGCTAATACATCCAAACCGAAATAATTGTCTGATTCAGCCTCGAAATATTCTGTTTTAATACGGCTTCCTATTACTACCAAATTATCTACTTGGGTAGCTCTGGATAGCGCATAATATCCGGCTAAATAACCACCCATTGAATAACCTATTAGGGTTGTATTTGTAAAGTTAATTTCATTCTTAATATCACTATCAATCAGCTGATCTAAAAATTTTGATGTGTGCTCAAGAGATTTGTGAAAAGAATCCTGGTTACCATCATAAAGGTACCAGGCTCGACCCCAATCTTCTATTCTTTTGTTCCTGTCACGATCATATATTGGATAAGGACCTTGAATAAAGAGATGGTATCCTTCTAAATCTAACAAAGGCTTCATGTGCGTGCGAAACATTTTCATATTTTGCTTGTAGCCATGCAGGTAGATAAACAGGCGTTTTTCCATCTTGTCACCAATGTCCATAAGCATATATTGCACTTCAATTTCAAAAGGAGCAGTATTGATAAATAATTCTTCTTCCATTATCGGAATATTTAAATCTCTGTATTGGAATTAGCCTAAAAGAATGTTACGAACATAGACATATTTTACATATTACAGTTAAAATATATTGAAAATATCCTGTCTCATCATTTTTGGTAATTTATATTAATCACCATTACTTTTGCCAATTATAAATGAATTTTAAAATAGCAATAGGATTATGGTGGATTTACGAACCGATTGGACCCTAAAAGAAATCTCTGATATTTATCATACGCCACTTATGGAATTAATATTTCGGGCATCAACCGTGCACCATAAGTATCATGAGGTCGGAGAAATCCAGGTTTGCACATTGTTATCTATTAAAACCGGAGGTTGTCCGGAAGATTGTGCCTACTGTCCGCAATCCGCTCACAATAATACCGAGGTAGAAGCCGGAGAAATGCTCGATCGGGAGACCATTCTATCTGCGGCTCGCAAAGCAAAAAAATCCGGTAGTACGCGTTTCTGTATGGGAGCCGCCTGGCGTAATGCCCGACATACCAAAGACTTTGAACGAGTTATTGATATGGTGAAGAAAATAACGTCCATGGATATGGAAGTCTGCTGTACCCTGGGCATGCTATCGGATGAACAAGCTGCCGCCCTAAAAGAGGCCGGACTCTATGCCTATAACCACAACCTCGATAGCAGTGAAGATTTTTATAATCGTATTATTTCAACCCGGAAATATCAGGATCGGCTGGATACACTCAATCGAGTCCGGGAAAACGATATATCAGTTTGCTGCGGTGGCATCATCGGCATGGGGGAAACCGATAAAGACCGAATTGAACTGATTTATAATCTAGCTACTATGCCTACTCACCCAGAGTCGGTTCCTATCAATGCTCTTATAGCGGTAGAAGGAACCCCTATGGAAAACCAACCCAAAGTGCCATGGCACGATATGGCACGAATGATCGCTACCGCTCGTATTAAAATGCCGTCCTCTATGATCCGTCTTTCTGCCGGACGAGTAGATATGAGTATGGAAGAACAGGCTCTCTGTTTCATGGCCGGAGCTAATTCGATTTTTTCGGGAGAAAAGCTATTAACTACGGATAAC